>JBJDYY010000062.1:0-22930 GCA_051867715.1 Candidatus Avispirillum sp. | reverse complement strand
ACGCAGTCCGTGATTATCACCGACAGCGACCACTGCATTTTGTCCGCACTGCCGAAGGAAAGGCGGGTGGAGCCTATCTGGTCTGCCACCTCTCTGGTGTGAAACGCTTTATCGCCGGGAAGCAGCAGGAGATAGTACTGGGTTTTTGCGGAATTGGTAAGAAACAGGTTTTTGCAAAGGGGTGTGTCAAGGATACGGTCTATATCCTGACAGGCTTCTATGGTCATGGCGGGTTCGTGCTCCACGCGCTCGTATTCTATACCCAGCCTGTCAAGCAGGGCAAAGGTTTCTTCTTCTTTTACGCTTCGTGTGCCTATGTCAGGGGCGGTTGTATATATTCGGGAAACTGTCAATTTCTTTTTCCTTTCGGTATTTTGCTTTCAGTTGTCTGTATTGCTGTTTGCCTCGGGGTCGTAGTGACAGGGGGAAGCGTAAAACTCGTTAAGGTCTGCGCAGTAGCCGCTCTCGCACCTTTTTAGCCCGCAGGCTTTAAGCAGGGAAGCGGGTCCGGCGCTGTCGGGAAGAGCTACGGTTTCGCTGCCGCATCTCCATAGGAAGTTCATTACAGCGCGGCACATTACTATCATTGCTTCGTCCCTCTCAAAGCCGTCGGCGGGGACAAGGGTGTTGATTATTGCATTCTTACCGGTTGAAAACTGACACACGCCTATAAGTGCCGCGACAGACGCTCTGTCCTCTGTAAGCTCCGCCGCAAAATATGCAAGGTCCTTTTCTATATAGTCTGTACCGAGTGACTGACAGACGCTTTTTTGCAGTTCTTTATCGCCTATGGGTTTTACGGCAAACATTTTAAGCCTCGCCGCCTTTCAGGTATGATATTTCTTCTTCGGTAAGGTGCCGCCATTTCCCGCTTTCCAGCTTTCCCAGTTCGATTTTTCCGATGGCAACGCGCTTAAGCCTCATAACGGATATGCCGCAGTTTTCGCACATACGGCGTATCTGTCTGTTCCGCCCCTCGTGCAGGGTAATGAGAAGCGTTGAATAAACGCTGCCCGCCCTGTCGCGTCTGCCTGAGGATATAACTTTTACTTCCACGGGGCGCAGCCTGTATCCGTCAAGCTCCATGGGAGCCGTCAGATTCGCTATGTTTTCGTCTGTGACTGCTCCCTTGACTTTGACTTTATACACTTTTTCAAAGCTGTGGGAGGGGTGCATAAGTCTGTTGGCAAGCTCTCCGTCGTCTGTACAGATGAGCAGTCCCTCAGAGTACATATCAAGTCTGCCGACGGGGTACACACGCGCTCCGCAGTCAGATGTCAGGTCAAGGGTGCATTTTCTGCCCTTTTCATCGGACATGGTGGTAACATAGCCCATGGGCTTATTAAGCATTATATATGTATTTTTTCGTATCTTCGGCGAGACGGTTTTGCCGTTGATCCGGACGGTGTCAAGCTCCGGGTCTATCTTATCGCCCAAAGAGGCTGTGACGCCGTTTACAGTCACATGCCCCGCCTCAATCTCGCATTCCGCCCCTCTGCGGGACATTATCCCGCAGAGGGAAATATACTTCTGCAATCTGATTTTTTCCATTATATACCGTCAGCTTCTTGAAAAAATTTTCAGTTCTTTCCGAATATCTTGTCGAATATACTTACGCTTCCGCGTTCTTCGCAGCTTTCGCAGGCAAACAGCTCAAGGCTTGTGACGGCTCTGCCGTCCACGCATATCTGCACCTTGCCTACATAGTCGCCCTGCCTCACGGGTGCCCACAGAAACCGTCTTGCTTCAACGGTTGCGGTGATGCGGCTGTCTTTTGGTACAGTCACGGAAAATTTGCCGTTTGTTGCGGCTCTGACAGTTTCCGTGCTGCCTCCCGACACGGGAATATCGTACACCAGTCCGTCACTGTCGCATATTTTTGCGCATTTCAGCAGTGAAAAGCCGTAGTCCAGCATGGCGGTATGATCCTTCCAGTCGCCGGGGTCGGAAAGAGTGACCGCTACAAGGCGTACTCCGTCCCTCTCTGCGGCTGAAACGAGACATCTGCCGCTTCTCTTGGTGTAGCCTGTTTTTACGCCCACAGAGCCGCTGTATGTTTTCAGAAGTCTGTTGTGGTTCACAAGCACACGGTCGTAGTCTGCGCCCGGTATTGTGGTTTTATAGGTGGATACGATTTTTGCAAAGGTGTCGTTTTCAAGGGCGCTTGCGGCGATTACGGCAAGATCCGACGCTGTGGTGTAGTGCTCCTCGTCGTCAAGTCCGTGAGGATTTGTAAAATGGGTGTCGGACAGCCCGAGACTGCGCGCTTTTTCGTTCAT
Source organism: Candidatus Avispirillum sp. (assembly GCA_051867715.1). Lineage (GTDB taxonomy): Bacteria > Bacillota > Clostridia > Oscillospirales > CAG-272 > Avispirillum. Next base: position 20,651 of record JBJDYY010000062.1, on the reverse strand, counting down.
CATACGGGCAAAATTTTCCACGCTGCCGCCTACCTCTACCGCAACTGCTGTTGCCGCGTCGTTGGCGCTTTCCAGAAGAACTGCGTACAAAAGCTCCTCAAGAGTAAGCTCCTCGCCTGCCTTGAGATATACGGACGAGCCCTCTACACCTACCGCAGTATCGGGTATCTTTACTGTTTTGTCAAGCTGTCCGTTTTCGATAGCCACTAAGGCGGTCATTATCTTTGTAGTGCTTGCCATGGGCAGACGAACATGGGCGTCCTTTTCAAAAACTATGCTTTTACTGTCTGCCTCCATAAGCACCGCTCCCCGGGCGCTGACCTCGGGGCAGGGCATATCCTCCGCCGCGCTTGATATAACTGTCAAGCCGGCGGACAGAAAAAGAACGCAGCAAATCAGCGCCGCCGTTTTTCTGAGCATTTTGTGTCTCCTTTATGCTTTTTTATAAGCATTTGAAGGATGGCGGCGGCTTATTCAAGCAATAATTTACAGCGGGGAAACGCTAAGAGTCAGTTCTTCGCTTCCTCTGCCTTATCGTCGCCGTAGGAGGCTTTTTTCTTTGAAAGCACATCTTTAAGGCGTTCGATAAGTTCGGGGGAACGCTCAATAGCACCGATGATCTGGCTGACGGGGTCCTGAGGCTCACGTACGGTGGGTTCGTTGACATTGAGCATAGTCACGGTGCCGTCGGGAGCGATGACGATAAAGGCTACGGGAGTAACGGACACGCCTGTTCCGCCGCCGCCTCCGAAATTGGTGGGAGCAGCGGGGTTTGCGGCTTCTTTTGTCTTTTTGCCGAGATAGTCAATACCGCCGGAAGCAAAGCCTACGGAAAGCTTGGAAACGGGTACTATAACCGTACCGTTTGCGGTGGTTATGGGGTCTCCCGTTACGGTGTTTGCGCCGAAAGAGGATTTGATGCTTTCAACGGAAGCCTTAATGATCTCGCTGATTCTGTTCTCGCTCATAATTAAATATCCTTTCGTGCCGCGCTTGCGGCAATGTTTTGTGTATTTTCAGCGGCGCTCCGGAATGCGGAGGTCGCAACTGCACGAAGTATATTAAACAGTCTGATTCGTATTCTGCCTGAAATATCGTATACGGTTTTTCCGTCATTGAACACGGGACTGATATTGACAACTCTGTCTTCGAGAGGCTTCAACACAGTATTGACGTCGAGAAATTCAAGTGCGTAAGCTACTGTCTGATATGCCGCTCCGCAGGCAATGCAGGAGGATGCAGCGTCACCTGTGTCTATGCCGATATGGATTTTGAAAAATTCGACCCGTATCATATATCGGAAATAGAGAAGTATAAGCTTTGCTATTCTCAGAGAAAGTCGAGTGATTTCGGGGTTCTTTGCTGTTTCCGAAATCTGGGATATAAGATCCTCCAGAGTGTCTCCCGTTCTGCCGAACTTTTTTGATTTGCCCCGCTTCTTAGCACGCGCCAGCTTTTTGCCGCGCAGGAAGCGGGCGGTTTTTCTGAATTTCAGCTTTCGGGGCGGGGAGGGGATAATCATGGCTTTCAGCGGTCCCAGCTTTACATATGAAATAAGCTCTGTTCCGTCAAAAGTAAAATAAATGCGGACGAAAAGCCTGAGAATTACGGTGATAAGGGCGGCAAAGCCCAGAATGATAAATACCGCCGTCATATTCTCACTCCTTTCATTACCGATATTTTTGTTTAGTCTTCGGTTTTGCCTTCTGCTGTGTTGCTGTCGGTGTTTGCTGTTTCCTCGCTGTCAATTTCTATCTTTTCCTGTATTCCCGCGGTGGGGACTGCCACTTCGGGGAGCTCGTCAAGAGAGGAGATGCCGAACACTCTCAGAAAGTTTTCCGTTGTGCGATACAGCTTGGGTCTGCCGGGCACTTCAAGTCTGCCGCAAGCCTCTATAAGCTGTTTTTCCAAAAGCGCCGACACGGCATAGCTGGAATCAACCCCGCGTACCGTATCAACAAAGGCTCTTGTTACAGGCTCGTTATAGGCAATGACTGCAAGCGTTTCCACGGAAGATTGCGACAGATTTCCGCCGCGCCGAATACCCAGCGCCTCGCGGATATATGTGCCGTACTGCTCGCGGGTGCAGAGCTGACAGGTGCCGTCGAAGCAGAGCAGCATTATGCCGCGGGGAATCAAGTCGCTGTCTGAGTTGTATACTTCGGAATATTCACGCACTATGCGCTTTACCGCACCCGCCGTGGTACCAAGCACCTGACCAAGCTTTGCATAGCTTACGGGATAGCCGGCGGCAAACAGCACCGCTTCTATTATCTTCTGACAATGGCGTATGTCAATATCCTCGGCAGGCGCTTCTTCCTCTACGATGAGACATTCTTCGGATTCACTTTCTTCTGCAAGCTCTTCCTCGTCTGTCTCGGCAGTCTGCATAACGGCTTCTTCGGACAACTCAGTATCAGTATCCCTAAGTTCCATTTGTAAAATCCTCGTATTCTTTTATTCTTCGGAAATCAAATTTATCATGCCGGAAATATCGGCGTCCTTTTCAAGGGAAACGGTTACTCCGGAAACCGCGTCTATTACGCCCTCGTCGGTTTCGTCAAGGTTTTCTTCCTCAAGGATGAGCATACCGGATTTCAGAAGCTCCAGCATGGCAAGAAACATTGACACAAGCTCGCTGCGGCTTTCCGCGCTGCGAAAGAAGCTGTCAAGGCGCACTTTTTTGGAAGATTTCAGCCTTGTGGCAAGCTTTTCCACTATAAGGGCGACGGATACGGTTTTCTTTTCCACAAGGGGTTTGAAGCGCTCACGCGCCTCCTCGTCCGTAACCCTTACCTCCCGCATGACCCTTTCAAGGGCGGCTGACAGAAGCTGTACGCTGTGTGGAGAAACATAGGTTTTATCGGGGGCGATCTCGTCTGTGTCCTTTGTCATACGAGTGCCGTAACGGCTGAACATATCGCGTAGCAGTACTGAGGATTCCTTTGCCCTCTCGTACTCTATCATTGCCGCAGCAAGGGCGGCACGGGGGTCTTCTTCCTCTTCTTCGTTTCTCGGCAGGAGCATTTTGCTCTTTATGAGCATAAGCTCGCTTGCCATAAGGAGAAAATCGCTTGACAGCTCAATATCTGCCTGCCCTGCGGCTTTGATATACTCCATATACTGGTCGCACAGGACGGAAATCTGTATGTCGTCGATGCTCATTTTATTTTTCCGTATGAGCGTCAGACACAGATCCAGCGGCCCCTCGAATTTTTCAAGTTTATAGTTTATGGTTTCCATATCAAAGCCCCGGTATTAGGTGAATAAGGTATGTCATGCCGTAGCTGATATATCCGCAGATGTTTGAGAGAAATCTTGAGAAAAAGCCCATCCACAGAAGTGCAAAAAGCACTATGGAAATTATTCTCTCGTATTTCATAAGCCCGAAGTATATTTTGTCGGGCAGGAAAATAAACAGTATGCGGCTTCCGTCAAGGGGCGGAATTGGTATGAGGTTGAAGATGGCAAGATACAAATTAAGTATGTGGGAATAGTAGAAAAGCTGAGAAAGAAGCGCCAGTACCTTCTGCCATACGGATGCATTCATAATAGCGTCTCCCGCAAAGCCGTAATAAAAGAAAACGGCGGCAGAATCGCTGAAAGCCAGAATTATCCAGAATACAAGGCAGGACAAAAACGACAGCAGGAGATTGGACACGGGACCTGCGGCGGCGGTAAGCGCCATATCGCGGCGCGGTTTTTTGAAATAGCGGCTGTTTACGGGGACGGGCTTTGCCCAGCCGAAGCCGAACAGCAGCATACATACCGTACCTATGGGATCAAGGTGCTTTCTGGGGTCAAGAGTGAGTCTGCCCATGTATTTTGCTGTTTTGTCGCCCAGCTTGCACGCCATCCAGCCGTGTGCTGTCTCGTGCAGAGACAGGGAAAACAGCACCACGATGACGGTAAATATCATTCCGGGTATTACATCGCGGGGGGCGGCTCCTGCCATAAGCGATCTTATAAGTGAATAAATCATAATGCCTCCGATGTGTAAGGTCGAAAATCACAGAATATCACATAGTCTTAGGGCGGCGTTCCACAGCTCGTCGCGCCCCATGCCTGTTTTTGCGGAGAAAAGTATTTCGCTGTCGGCACCCTCAATATTTCCGAATGAGGCTTTCAGCTCTTTTGTCTGTGTGGCGGTCAGCTTGTCGCATTTTGTATAGACGACCAGAAACGGGATCTCCGCCTCCTGCAAATACCGTATCATCTGCTTATCGTCATCGGTGGCGCCCACCTTTGAATCTATAAGCTGTATGACGCATCGAAGCAGGTCTATGCCGCTGTTGCCCGTGAAATAGGCGTCGGTAAGCTTTGACCAGCGCTTTTTATCGTCAAAGCTGCGCTTTGCAAAGCCGTAACCGGGCAGGTCTACAAACATTATTTTGCCGTCAATGTTATAAAAATTCACTGTAACCGTTTTTCCCGGCGTTCCGCTGACACGGGCAAGGCTTTTGCGACGCAGCAGGGCATTTATGAGTGAGCTTTTTCCCACATTTGAACGGCCGGAAAAAGCTATTTGCGGTATGGGCAGAGTCGGAAACTGGCGGGGCTGTCCTGCTGATATGAGTAGCCCTGCATTGTTGATATTGATATTCAAAGTGGCGTCCTTTCTTTTCAGTCGGCGCCGGGTTATTTACCCCTGCGCTCCGAAACCTGAAGCTGTGTATGTACCGGGCTTTCGGCGGGGATTACCGTACTTTTTGCTCCGCTTTCGCGGGTCGTTTCGGCGGCGGGCGTCTTTTCCTTTACAAGTATTTCGTCAAGCACCTGCGAGGCTCTGCGGCAGGGGATAAACAAAAGACTTTGACGGACTATGGGGTCGATTTCTTCAAGGTCGGTCACATTGTCCGCGGGGATAAGCACGCGCTTGATACCTGCGTTCCACGCAGCGGTTGTCTTTTCTTTAAGTCCGCCTATGGGAAGTACCCGTCCGGTAAGCGTCAGTTCTCCCGTCATGGCGGTATCGCGGCGCACCGGATGTCCCGTAAGTGTGCTTACAAGGCTTGAAAGAATAGTCACGCCCGCGCTTGGTCCGTCCTTGGGCGTTGCGCCCTCGGGGACATGGATGTGTATGTCTTTTGTTTTGTAAAAGTCGCTCTGAACTCCAAGCTCTGCGGCGTGGGCTCTTATATAGCTTACCGCGATGCGGGCGGACTCTTTCATAACATCGCCCAGTGTTCCCGTAAGCTCCAGCTTTCCCGTGCCGTCCATAACGGAGGTTTCGATTTTCAGTATATCTCCGCCCACGGAGGTATATGCAAGACCGTTGACAACGCCGATTTCGTCTTCAAGACTCTTTTCGTCATCAAGGAACTTGCGAGGTCCAAGCAGTGTGGGAAGCAGCTCACGGCTGACTGTCAGGCTCCTTTTGCCGCTCTCTATCATAATTCTTGCCGTTTTGCGGCACACGGAGGCTATCTCGCGTTCCAGATTTCTGACACCGGATTCTCTTGTGTAGCCGTCTATCATTTCGCAGATAACATCGTCGGAAATGCGGATATTGCGCTTGGTAAGTCCGTGGCGCTTAAGCTGTTTGGGTATAAGGTGGTTTTTGGCAATGGAAAGCTTTTCGTTTTTGGTGTAGGTGGAAAGCTCGATTACCTCCATTCTGTCAAGCAGGGCGCGGGGAACGGTGTCGAGAGTGTTGGCGGTGGCTATGAACATGACTTTTGATAAATCAACGGGCATTTCCACAAAGTGATCCCTGAACGCCTTGTTCTGCTCGCCGTCAAGCACTTCAAGCAGGGCGGAGGAGGGGTCGCCTCTCATATCGGAGCACAGCTTGTCTATCTCGTCAAGCAGCATAACGGGGTTCATACTGCCCGCCTGAGTGAGAGCGGTGACTATCCGTCCGGGCATAGCCGCCACATATGTTTTTCTGTGGCCGCGTATCTCTGCTTCATCCCGAATGCCGCCCAAAGAGACACGGACAAATTTTCTGTTCATTGCTCTTGCCACGGAAGCGCCCAGAGAGGTTTTTCCCACTCCGGGAGGGCCTACAAGGCAGATTATCTGGTTGCCGAGCCCGGGATTTAACTGTTTTACCGCAAGATATTCAAGTATGCGGTCCTTGGGTTTCTGCAGACCGTCGTGATCGTCGTCAAGTATTTTTTTGGCGGCAGCTATATCAAGCCTGTCCTCCGTATACTTGTTAAACGGAATTTCAAGGCAGATGTCAAGATAGTTGCGCAGTACCGTCGCTTCGGGACTTCCGAAAGGAGACTTTGCCAGTCTTGACACTTCCTTGTTAAGCTTTTCTCTGACCTCGTCGGGGAGGGAAGCGGCGTCTATTTTATCGTAGTATTCCTCCGCTTCGTCCTCGCTGTCGCCGCCGAGCTCGCCCTGTATGACTTTGAGCTGCTCGCGCAGATAGTAATCGCGCTGATTCTCGTCGATTGCCTCGCGCACCTTTTTATGGATACTCATTTCAAGTGCCAGAAGCTTTGTTTCGCTTTCGATGATGACTATAAGCGTTTCAAGGCGGGCGAGAGGTTCGTATACTTCAAGCACCTTTTGCTTGTCCTCAAATTTCACAAGGGCGCTTGAAGCGATGAAATCGGCAGCCTGACCGGGATTTGTTATGGCTCTTGCGGCAAGCAGCAAATCACTGTTGTCAGCAGGCGCAAAGGAAAGCATATTTTCAAGAGACTGTGTCGCCTCTCTCAGCAGCGCTTCCGTGCGTATGTCGGCTTCTCCCCGCGCAAGAGTTACGGTTTTGGTCATAACATCGGCGTACATGCATTTGCCGACTCCGGTAAAGGAAACGGCGGTGCCGCGGCATACGCCCTCGGCAATTACGCGGGTTATGCCTTCTGAATTTTTAAGAGTCTGTTTTATACGGCATACCGTACCTGTCTCATACAGGTCTGCGGGGGTGGGATCGTCGCAGTCAATGGATTTCTGGCACAGGAGAAAGACGAACATATCACAGTCTTTCGCTGCCTCCAGAGCGGCTACGGAAAAATCCCGTTCTACCTCGAAATTGAGGGGTATGGAGGGGAAAGCCACCAAACCTCTTGTGGGAAGCACCGGAAGCGTAAGCTTCTCGGCTTTTTCTATATATCTGGGCATTATAAGTCCTTTCTTTACATTCAAATAAAATTATCTAAACAAGTATACCATATGCGGCGCTGAAAATCCAGTATTTTAACAGTTTTTTAACTGATATAAATAAATTTTGCGGGGTATTTGTTGAAATGCAGGCTCGTTTGTGCTATGATTTTAGAAACAAACTGCTGGAGGACGGAGTATGCTGCGCTTTGAAGACAAAGAACTTGAAGCGGCTGTGCTGGCAAGGCAAAGCTGTGTTGCGGTGCCGCTGGAAATATATATACCCGTTTCGGGAGAGCCGCAGATCACAACATATTCCTTTCTTGCCGACAGGGCACAGGCGCTTATTGACTCGTGCGGAGACGATTTATTGGGAGAGAAAACACGCAAATATATAGAGAGCGAATATAAGACAATTGCAGAAAATATGGGATATGAGCATTTTGAGCATGAAAACTCCGTAATGCTTGAATACGAAATTTCCGATATAAGACAGTTGAATAAAAATCTTATTTGCGGCGATTGCATAAAAATAGATTCGCAGAGCGAGCTTGACAGATTATGCGACGATACGGGCTGTGAAATTGAACTGACCGGCGAGAATGATGTTATATTCGCGGTGGTAAAAGACGGGAAAATTTTGTCGTATGCGGGCATTAACGATATATACTGCGGCGAAAATTCCCTTGAAATAAGCGTGGAAACTGCACCGGAAGCGAGAAGATACGGATACGGCTCGGCGGTTGTAACGGCGCTTTGCGAATTTATAATAGGCAACGGTAAAAAAGTGCTTTATAAATGCTCTGCCGAAAACATCGCTTCTTCCGCGCTTGCCTTAAAATGCGGTTTCGAACTTGTCGGCACACGGTATTCCTATGTGTGCGGACTTAAATAGGCATATGCGGAAATTTGTGATATTTTACATTTGACTTTACATTTGACTGAAGGTGAAAAACAGTGGCTTTTGATGCCGGAATGCTTTCCTTTGTAACGGGAGAAATAAACGACCGAGCCGCCGGCGGCAAGGTCGAAAAAATATATCAACCTGCGCGGGACGAATTTATATTTGTTATACGCCGTGCGGGTGAAACGCACCGTTTGCTTATAAACGCAGGCTCACGCTGTCCCCGCATAAGCCTTACAGGTGAAAAAGCGGAAAACCCCGCAAAGGCTCCCATGTTGTGCATGATGTTTCGTAAATATTTGCAGGGCGCGACTTTTGAGGGCGGAGTTCAGCTTGGATTTGAACGGGCTGTAAGGCTTGATTTTGACGCGGGAGACGATCTGGGATACCGATGCAAAAAGCATATCATCGTTGAGATGATGGGTAAGTATTCAAATATTATTCTGTGCGATGAGTCGCTGAAAATTATAAATCTTCTGCGACAGTCGGAAATGTCTCAAAGCGGGAAGCGTATTCTTCTGCCCGGGATTATTTATGAAGAGCCGCCGAAGCAGGATAAGACCGATCCTCTTTCCGTTGACAGGGAACGGTTTAACATACTTTGCGCCGACGCTGACCCTGACAGGCTGTGCGAAAAGTTTATTATGTCGACTTTTTCGGGCATATCTCCCCTTGTTGCCCGTGAGATTGCTTTTGAAAGCGGCGGCGCCGCCTCTGCTACACTTTCCGAATGTGCCCCCCGTCTCGGTGAAGTATTTTTTAACCTGATACGCAGTATTGTAAACCGTGACGGTACGCCCTCTATGGTGCTTGACAGTGACGGTGCGGTGAGGGAATACTGCTTTATTCCGCCCAAACAGTACGGCTCGGGCTATACTGTCAGGACTTTTGACACTTTCGGCGAGCTTCTGGACACATATTTTGCGGATAAGGCAAGAGAGGAAAAACTGAGTCAGAGAGCTTCGGATATAACGCATCTCGTCTCTGCCGCTCATGCAAGGGCGCTGAGAAAGCTTGATGTGCGCCGCAGGGAGCTGGAGGAATGCGACGAGGGAGAAAAGTACAAGCTTTGGGGAGACCTTATTACTGCCAATATTTACAGATTGCTCAGAGGTGCCACTGATTGTGTACTTCAGGACTATGCAACGGGGGAGAATGTTGAAATTCCCCTTGACACGCGGCTTACTCCCGCGCAGAATGCCCAGAGATACTACAAAAAATATGCAAAGGCAAAGTCTGCGCGCTCTCATCTTACCCGGCAGATAACTTTGTCGGAGCAGGAAATTGACTATATTGCAAGCGTTCAGGACGCGCTGGCGCGGGCGGAAACGGAAAAAGAGCTTACGGAAATCAGAGCCGAGCTTGCCCGTGCGGGATATGCGTCGGGTCTGAAAATACCGAAATCAAAAGAAAACACGCGCCCCTCCTATCTGACCTTCAAAACAAGAAACGGTTACACGGTGTACTGCGGCAAGAACAACACGGCGAATGACTGGCTGACCTTCAAAAAAACTGACAGGCGGGACTGGTGGTTCCACGCAAAAGGTATGGCGGGAAGTCATGTTATTATGGAATGCGCGTCTCTTGAAGAGCCGCCTGCCGAGGATTTTACCGACGCCTGCATGATAGCGGCGGTATATTCAAAGGCGGCGGAAAGACCGAGCGCAGAAATAGATTATACCCTTGTGAAAAATGTGAAAAAGCCGCCGGAGTCAAAGCCGGGATATGTAATTTACCACACTAACTGGTCGGCAAATGTGCCTGTCGACCGCGCTGCGGTGGAGGCTATGCGCGTGAAATAATTGTTCTTGACATAACGCTGTATGCGTATTATAATTACAGTAAAGCAAAAGAGGTGTTTTATATGTTTTGTTCAAAATGCGGCAGCCCCGTTGAAGACGGTGTAAAATTCTGCCCCAATTGCGGAAATCCCACTGATGATAAAGCGACATATGTTCAGAGCGCGCCGACAGGTGCGCAGAACGATCCCCGCGACCCAGCGCTTCAGGATGAATGTATGCGCTCCCTTTACAACCATCTCCGCCATGAAAAAACCGCCTGGAAGGTATGCGGAATTGTGCTTACCGTTGCTTGTGCGCTGCTTATTTTTATCGGTATAGTTTTGACGGTAAGCGGTATCGGCAGTGCCGTAATCAACGAGCCTTACAGTTACGATTATCAGTACAGTTCTGCTGATATTTATGCTGTCGGAGCCGTTTCCGGCGGTGTTGTATTGCTCATATACGGTATTCTGTTTGCTCCCGTTGCGGTTATTGACCTTATTATGATCGGCAAGACGCAGTGCTATATTGACAGTCTTTACAAGGACTGCGGAGAGGCGGTTACCCGCTGCGGCAGTGTTGGTATGATTGTATTCGCGGCACTGTTCAACGAAATCGCGCTGATATTTATTATTATTAACTTTGTAAAAGTCAAGCGCTATCGTGCTGTATTTGACGAAGTCAGACGGCTTCAGCTTGGCGTCAACTGATTTAATACATAGCACAGAAAAAGGAATCCCGTCGGGATTCCTTTTTTAGTCTTATTTTCCGCCAAGCACCGCTTGCTGTTTTGCGGGACTTGCTCTGCCGGAAATCTCCGGTGAGCGCCGCTCCAGCGCCGCCATTGATATTTCAATATCCTCCGCGGCTTCTCTTTCGCTGAAGCAACCGACGGTGACCATATCGCAGTCACGAAGCGTTGCCCATGAGAAGTTCAGTCCCACAAAGGGTGTGACTCTGCCTGCCGCCATTGATTTTATTGTCATGACCGGCTTCTTGGCGTTTCTTATAACGGAGTTGACAGCTTCCACCTCTACCTGCATCAGAAAGCCTGCGCAGTTGTAAATCTGAATATAGGTCTCGACATCGTAGCCGTTGTCGTCTGAATATATGACAAGCTCCGGCATATGGGCGCTGAGTCCGGGAATCATTCCCGCGTCACGGATCATTTTTGTGTAGTCGTCAAGGCGCTCGATTTCGCGCTTGTTCTTATTTACAAGCTGTTCCGCACTGTAATGGTGAATAAGGCAGAGCTTTGCTCCCAGAGCGGCGCTTGCTTTTACGGTTGCCTGCGCCTCGCGCCGTGCTTCGGGAGTATCGTCCACATTTATGACCGGTGTGTCCACCATTATCATACCGCGGCTGTTTCTGTCCTCTGCGGCTTTCACAGCGTCGCAGATATGTGGATTCATACCGAAAGGAGCCATTATGGTGTCGACTCCCGATTCAAGAAAGGTGTCAAGCATGGATGCCATAGAGTCGGAATCGTGGAATTTTTCCTTTATCATACGGTCGGCGCTGGGAGTCCTGTGGCTGTAACCGGCTATCCAGTTCGTGCCGATTATCATGCGGGACAGGGAAATGCCGCCAACCTCGGTACGGGGAAACTGTTTTTTCATCTCGGCTCCTTTTCGACTGTGTAATTCCTTGATTACTTTTTCATCTCGGAAACGATGCGCTCAGTATCGCTGGCGATTACAAGCTCCTCGTTGGTGGGAATAAGGTATACCTTTACCTTGGAATCGGGAGTGGAAAGCTCCACGGTATTGGGCTGATGATGTGCCTTTGCGTTAACCTCGCGGTCGATCTTTATGCCCAGATATTCCATATCCGTGCAGGCTCTCTCTCTGAGCTCGGGGTTGTTTTCTCCCATGCCGGCAGTAAATACAACTGCGTCAAGGCCGTTCATTGCTGCGGCATAAGCGCCGATATACTTTTTGACCTGATAAGCAAGGGTGGAAGCGGTGAGGTACGCCCTCTCGTCGCCCTTCAGAATTGCAGCTTCAATGTCGCGGCTGTCGGAGGAAATACCGGACAGACCGAGGAAACCGCATTCCTTGTTCATAAAGTCGCTCATTTCGTCGGGGGTCTTGCCGGTCTTTTTCATAACGTAAGTTACCACGGCGGGGTCAATATCGCCGCAGCGGGTACCCATCATAACGCCTGCAAGGGGTGTCATACCCATGGAGGTGTCAATACATTTGCCGTCCTTTACGGCGGATATGGAGGAGCCGTTTCCTATATGGCAGGTAACGATCTTAGTACCCTCGACTCTGCCGAGAATCTTGCACATTTCGGCGGAAACATAGCGGTGGCTTGTTCCGTGAGCACCGAAACGGCGGATGCTGTACTTCTGACACATCTCGTAAGGCAGGGCGTAGGTATACGCCTGAGGGGGCATAGTCTGATGGAACGCAGTGTCGATTACGATTACCTGGGGAACGCCGGGCATAGCGGCGGTGCAACCCTCGATACCCATAATATGCGCGGGGGTGTGCAGGGGGGCAAGGTCAACGCAGAGGCGCAGTTTTTCGATTACCTCGGGGGTAACGAGAGCGGACTCCGTGAAATAAGTACCTCCGTGGACTATGCGGTGTCCGATTGCTTCGATTTCGCTGACATCCTTGATACATCCGGTTTCGGGATCGGTAAGGTAGGACAGTACGATCTCGGTTGCGACGGCGTGGTCGGGCATGGGGATGTCCTTCTTCAGCTTCTCTCCGGAAGGCAGCTTGTGCTCAATGCGTCCGTCAATGCCGATACGCTCGCAAATTCCCTTTGCGAGAACGCTTCCGCTTGCGGTGTCGAAAAGCTGATATTTAAGAGAGGAGCTTCCGGCGTTTACTACGAGTACTTTCATTTCAATATTCCTTTCAGAATTAAAATAATTGACAAAAAACAGCTACTAATGTAAAATAGTGCTTAAACGATATAATTATACAATAATGTTTACATTTTTACAAGACTTTTCGGGGAATAATTTGAAATAATGGTTAAAGTATCTGCAGTAATATGTGAGCTGAACCCCATGCATCAGGGGCACCGCTATATTTTTGAACGGGCAAAAGAGAATGCCGATGTGCTTGTGGCCGTAATGAGCGGAAATTTCGTTCAGCGCGGGGAGAGCGCAATATTTGACAAGTATACGAGGGCAAAGGCGGCTCTTGAAGGCGGAGCCGATCTGGTAATTGAACTGCCCTTTCCGTACAGTGCCGCGTCTGCTGAGTTTTTTGCCGAAGCGGGAGTGCGTCTTGCGGAGCTTTCGGGCGCGCAGGATTTGTATTTCGGCAGCGAATGTGCGGATATTGAAGCCCTGAGGCGGGCGGCTGAAATACTTGAGGACAGGCGGGAGCACAAGCCGGGCAGAGCTGCTGCCGACAGGGAAGAGGCTTTGCGAGCGTCCGGGGAAAATTTTCCGGAAAGCATTTATTCATCTCCTAACGATATTCTTGCGGCGGAATATGTAAGACGCGCTGTGATTGAGTGTCATCCCGTTAAGCGAATAAAGACGCAAAGCGCAAGCGAAATAAGAAACGGTATATTGGCACAGATCTCAAAGGATGAAAAGCAGGAAAGAATCAAAAACGAATACGGAGCCTATCCCGTCTGCCCCGAACGCCTTGCGGAAATTGAGTTTTATCATTTCCGCACCGTACCGTCCTGCGGACACTTTGCGGAAAGCGGCGGTGGTGTGGGAGAAAGGCTTATTAAGGCGGCAAGAAGCGTAAACGATCCTGCATTGTGGCTTTCTGCCGCCGCTACAAAGCAGTATACGAACGCGAGATTGCGCCGATGTGCGCTTTTTGAAGTCTGCGCCGTGACGGCGGGGGCACTTCGGGAGAGTCCTGGGTTTATAAGAATTCTTGCTGCAAACCGGACGGGAAGAAAATATCTTTCGTTTCTTCGCGGCAGCAGCAGTATTCCCGTGCTTACAAACCCTGCGGACAGGAGAGGACTTGACGGGGCGGCAATGCGGCAGTACAGGATGTGCGAGGACGCGGACAGGCTGTATACTCTTTGTGCCGACATTGAGGACAGCGCCTTTTTCGCTAAGGCGCGCCCCTTTGTGGAGAAATGATACGAAAAGGTTGTAAACATACGAAAAATCAATAAAAACAGCGCTGTTTGCCGAGATAATTTATTGACAAACAGCGCTTCTTTATTTATAATATACTGGAGAAATTATGCAGGGTGATTTTAGTATGTACATAGGTATAGATTTGGGCACAACCGGCTGTAAGACCGTGATGTACGGCGGGGACGGCAGGACTTTGTGCGAGTACAACAGAGAATACGAGCTTATTTTCAAGGACGGCTTTGTGGAACAGGACGCCAACGAATGGTGGCGGCTTGTCTGCGAGGGTCTTTCCTATGTTGTGGAAAAGTCGGGAGTTTGCGAGGTGCGCGGGATTTCCGTCAGCACCCAGAGCATTTCTTTTGTTCCCGTTGACAAAAACGGACGCACTCTTGACAACGCCGTTTCTTGGCTTGATTTGCGTGCGGATGAGCAATGCGCAAGGCTTAGGGAGAATTTCGGAGAAAAGTATATTTACGATGTAACGGGTAAATTCTGCCTAAGCGATTATTCATTGCCGAAGCTTATGTGGCTCAAAGAGCATAAGCCCGACATATACTTTGCGGCAGACAAGATTCTGTTTCCTCTTGATTTTCTGAATTTCAAGCTTTGCGGGCGCGCCGTTTGCGATTACACGGTAGCCGGCGGCTCAATGGCTTACGATATTCACAACCGCTGCTGGGACAAGGAACTGCTTGATTATGCGTGCATTGACGAAAGCAAGCTGCCCGAGGTAGGCTGTATGGGCAAAAAAGTCGGAATGCTTCTCCCCGAGGTATGCAAGGTGTGCGGCATTAACGAGGGTTGTGCGGTTTATCTTGGCGGTCAGGATCAGAAGCTTGCGGCGCTGGGCGCGGGCATTGAAAAAGATGTCTGCACCGTTTCTTTCGGTACCGCTACCGCTGTATCAAAGCTGTGTGAAAACGACGGCGGTGCTTCGCTGTTCCGTTTCAGCGACAGCGAATATATATCGGAGCTCGCTCTCATGACTACGGGCGCGGCGCTCCGCTGGCTTTCAAGAACGCTGTACGGCTCCATGAGCTATAAGGAAATGGACGCTTTAGCTGAAAACTCTGCTCCGGGTGCGGGGGGAGTCGTGTTTGACTCCGATCTGTCCTCCGGCGGTGCAATCAGGGGACTTACGCTTTCCACTACTTCGGCGGACATTGTATACGCTCTGTACGAGGGCGTGTCAGGAGATATTGCAAAGGCTGTTGAAAGTCTCGGCGGCGCCGACAGGCTGAAAGTATTCGGCGGCGGCGCGAAAAGCGATATATGGTGCCGTATTCTTGCAAGGATTGCAAATATCCCCGTAGAGGTGCTGGACACCGCGGAAACCGCGTCTCTGGGAGCGGCGATGCTTGCTTCGGAATATAAAATCCGTCCGGCAGGCGTTAAGAAAATTCTTTATCCCGAAAATAATTAAAAAATATTTTTACATACAAGGAGAGGTAAAATGTTTACTTTTGATCCGGCACCCTTCGTGCCCTACAAGAACCGTGAGGTGCTTGAAAGATGCAGAAACATCAAGCGCGAGGATATGGAAAAGCATCCTAACCCCAATTTCCGTATTCATGTGGTTCCCAGTCCCGACGGCATATGGATTGCCGATATGATCGGCAGAATCGCAAGAAGCGATATGATGAACGAAAAGGTCGTCATGATATGCCCCAACCCCTGTCCCGTTGAGTATATGTCTGTGGCAGAGGCTATTAACCGCCTTAACATCAACTGCCGCAATGTTCATATTTTCTGTATGGACGAGTGGGCGGATCAGGACGGAAATATCGCTCCTCTTGACTATGCCGCAGGCTTTGCGCACAGCAATGTGAAGTATTTCTGGGGCAAGATCCGCGAGGATCTTCGTATGCCTCTGTCTCAGGTGCATTATCCCACAAACGAAAATATCAAGGATTACTCCAAGATGATCGCAGACTGCGGTGACGGCGGTGCGGATGTTTGCTATTCCGGCCCCGGTTGGGCAGGTCACATTGCATTTATTGACCCCTGTACTCCTGAGTTCGGCTGCCCTCCCATTGAGGAATATCTGGAGATGGAAGCCCGTGTGGTAACGCTTAATCCCATGACTATTATGCAGAACTCTCTCCACGGCTGCTTCGGCTGCTCCGGAGATATTGCAAATGTGCCTCCCAAGGCTGCTACCATCGGACCCGTTGATGTTAAGAATTCCAGAAACCGTCTGGAGATGCACGCTATTACCACATTCGGTACTTATTCCGCATGGCAGCGCATGATCTCCCGACTTGTTTGCTACGGCGAGGTTACTCCTCTGGTACCGTCCTCCATACTTCAGCTTATGGACACCGATGTTTATGTGTCCGAAGCTATTGCAGAGCCCTTTGAGTGCTGCGAGACAGTAGGTTACTGATGCACGGTATGGATGAATATACGCTTTTAGGCCGCGTGGTCCTGCGGGACCGCGTGGCTGAAAAAGGCGCCGTATGTGTGCAGGGCGGCGAGATAGTATATGCCGGAAATGCAGCCGACGCTCCCTTTCTTACCAATGTAATAAGCGAAACCGGAACGGTGATGCCCGGCTTTGTTGACATTCACTGCCACGCAGGCGGGTCTACTTGGTTTCATGAGGATCCTGCCGCCTGTGCAGAGTATCATTTCAATCACGGCACCACCACCGTATGTGCGACTCTGTACCGGGATTTGGGCACAGAGGGCATTATGCGCGGCATTGAAACCGTAAGGCAGGCTATGAAAATCTGTCCTACTATATGCGGTGTTCACATTGAGGGACCGTTTCTTAATCCCGAACTGGGAGCAAGAAGCGCAAAGGCTGATATTTTTGCCGATCCCGCCGTTTATATGCCTATGCTTGACTGCGGTATACTTCGCCATATGACCTTTGCTCCCGAGGTGGATGGAACAGAGCAGCTTATGCGGGAGATGAAAAAACGCGGAATTGCGGGCTCTATCGGACACAGCAAGGCGTCCCCTGAGCAGGTAAGGCGCGCCGTTTCCTGCGGTGCGTCAAATGTCACGCATCTGTTTGACGCAACGGGAGCTTCGGTTTCTCCTACCCGTTGGGTCGGCACACTGGAGACGGACTTCAATATTGCCGCTCTTTCCTGCGAGGGTCTCACCTATGAGATAATCTGCGACAGGGAAGGCGTGCATGTGCGCCCCGAATATGTGGCTCTTGTAAAAAGATGTGCCGGTGCCGGCAGTATTATCGGAATTACCGACGCCTGCGGCGGAGACGGTGACGGCGAGGATATAAATTTCCTCGACGGAGAGCTTAACGGCTCAAAGCTTACGATGAACAGGGTAGCCGCGAATTTTTGGGCGCTGGGTTTCTCCCTGCCCGAAATAGCCGCTGTTACAAGTCTTAACCCGGCAAGGCTTTTGCGTATGGACAACACAGTCGGCAGTCTGGAAGCCGGAAAACGCGCAGATATTGTCGTGCTTGACGACGATTTTGACGTTATAAATGTATTCAAAGCGTAAAGCTATAAGTTTTTTATACGAAAAGAAGGTAGATTATTATGCTTAAAGCAGGAATTGCACTTGCAGACATTTCACCCGAAAAGGGTGTGCAGATGGCGGGATACCCCCATTGCCCCCGTCCCAATGAAGGAATACACGATCCGCTTTACTGCGGGGCGCTGTATCTCGACAACGGACGCGACAGCATCACTATGGTGACTCTCGATCTTCTGTACTTCGGTAAAAAGTATTGCAGACAGCTCAGGGAAAAGCTGGGCGGCAACATTACCTTTACCACCTCTCATACCCATTCGGGTCCCTGGTCCTCAACGCCTCTCGCTTCCGAACTTGCAGAGGGACTTCATGACGATCCGTCTTACATTGCACAGCTTCTTCCCAAGGTTGAGGCTGCAATAGTTGAAGCAAGAAGCAACACTTTTGAGGCAAAATTTGCCACCGGTGTCGGTCACTGCGGAAAAGAGCAGGGCGTGGGCGGCAACAGACGCGTTAAAAACGGTGTTCAGGATGACAGCGTAAATGTTATTTGTATCAAGGATATGAACGACACCGTACGCGGCATACTGTTCAATTATGCTCTTCATCCTACATATCTGCATGCCGAAAACCTGCTTGTTACTGCCGATTATCCCGGATATGTGCGCCGCTACCTTTCTTTTGCCTATCCTGAGGCAAAGTTTATGTTTGCTCAGGGCACCAGCGGCAACCAGTCCTCCCGTTACCACAGAGTGGGTCAGAACTTTGAGGAGGCCGCACGTGTCGGCTCCACTCTCGGTGTTGAGATTTTCCACACCATTGAAAGAATGGAGTTTAAGAACGATATTGAAATAGGCTTCAAGAGCGCGGAAATCGACCTTCCCACCCGTTCATATCCTCCCGTTGATGTTGCCCGCCGTGAAATGGAAGCGGCACGCAAGGCGTTCAGAGAAATGCCCGACGATGACTACATAGCAAAGCGCAACTGCGAGCTTGCCATGTTCGGCAAGGAGAACGAATTTTACTATGCGGAAATCGCTGCCGAGGGCGGCGCCATAACAGACGCGGAGCTTCCCTGCGAAGTGTGCCTTGTCACTCTTGACGATACAAACATCTGCACCACTCAGGGCGAGATTTTTGTGGAATTCGGTCTTGAACTGAAGGCGGCTTCCCCCGCAAAGAAGACCTTTGTATTTGAGGTTACCAACGGCTCTCTGCCCGGATATATGTTTACTCCCGACGCTGTCAATGACGGCGGCTACGAGGTAGGCACTTCCGTATTTACCGGTGAAGCGGGCGGCGCTGTTGTTGACGCCATAAAGAAACTTTTCTGAGGAGACGGCTTATATGTATAACAAAGCCAATATTATCGACAGATTCAGACTTGACGGAAAGACCGCCCTTGTGACAGGCGGCTCCGGTTATTACGGCAAGCAGATGGTCATTGCTCTTGCCGACGCGGGCGCAACTGTTTGCTGCGCTTCCCGCGGACTTGAAAAATGCAAGGAGTTTTGCGACGAGCTCAATTCCATGGGATATGACAAGGTGTACGCCGACTGCTACGATCAGGAGGACGAGGAGAGCATAAAGGCGCTTCTTGACAGAATGATAGAGCGAAACGGTCGCGTGGATATACTTGTGAACAACTCTGTTCTGCGTCCCATGCACGATTATGAGGGACCTGTTGAGGACTTTGCAAAATCCATGGCTGTTAACGCCACCGGACTTTTCGCCATAACCCGTGCTTTCGGTGATCATATGGAGAAATGCGGCGGAGGCAGCATTATAAACATCGGTTCATATATGGGCATTTGCGGCTCCAATCCTTATCTTTACGAGGGACACCCCGAGATGGACGCTATCGACGCTCCCGACTATTTCTTCCACAAGGGCGGTATGCTTAATCTGACCCGCTTCATGGCGGGAAGATACGGCAAAGCCGGCGTACGCGTAAACTGTCTCAATCTGGGCGGTCTGTTTAACCATCAGAATCCAGAATTTCTGGAGAGATACGCAAAAATGACATATCTGGGCAGAATGGCTGATGAAAACGACATTCAGGGCGTACTTGTTTTCCTTGCTTCCGACGCTTCCTCTTATATCACTGGTGCCGGAATCAATGTAGACGGCGGTTACACCGCCCGTTAAATAAGGTCGGCAGCAGAGAAAGGAATATAACTATGGAATTTCATATGAGACAGAGCAGGGTGCTGAGACAGATGAGAAACGGAAACGTGGCAACCTGCGTGAAGATCAATCTGGCGGATCAGCGTGATGTTGAAATTGCGGCAATGTGCGGCTTTGACTGCGTGTGGGTGGATATGGAGCATATACCGAGCGATTGGTCATTCATTGAAAACGCCGTCAGAAGCGCAAAATGCTACGATGTTGATGTGCTTACCAGAGTATCAAAGGGCTGTTACAGTGATATTGTCCGTCCGCTTGAGGGTGATTCCGCCGGCATTATGGTGCCGCATCTGATGAGCCTTGAAGAAGCAAAGAAAATCGTTTACTATACAAAATTCCATCCCGTGGGACGCAGACCCATCGACGGCGGCAACGCCGACGGCAAGTACTGCCTTGTTGACGAGCAGGAATATGTAAAGACCGCAAACGAAGAACGCTTTGTAATAGTACAGATAGAGGATCCGGAGCCTATGGCGGAGCTTGAGGAAATTTGTGCTCTGCCGGGAATCGACATGATATTCTTCGGTCCCGCCGATTTCAGTCAGGGTGCGGGGTACCCTTATGAGCTTGACCGCCCTGAGGTATGCGAGGCACGCAAAAAAATTGCGGAATGTGCCCGCCGCCACGGAAAGTGGGCAGGTACCACCGGCGGTCCCGCTAACTTTGACGAGCTTGTGGACATGGGTTACACCTTTATCTCCGCAGGCGCGGATGTTGTCGGTCTGTGGCAGTATTACAGAAATATTGTGAGAAACATCAGCGGAAGGAAGATAAAATAATGCTTTATACAGAGATCGGCGGCAAGAAGATTTCTAAAATGACTCTGGGTACCGTTCAGCTCGGTATGAACTACGGCATTGCCAACGAAAACGGTCAGCCTAAAGAAGAACAGAGCATGGAAATGCTGGGCGCAGCTCTTGAAAGCGGCGTAAACAGTCTTGATACCGCCCGCGCTTACGGAAATTCCGAGGATGTACTGGGACACTTTCTCGCAGGTGTTGAGAACAAGCCTTTTATAACCACTAAGGTGCCCGGCATTGAAGAAGGAACAGACGCAGAGATCGAAAAGTTCATTATTGAAAGCGCAGAGACCTCTCTTGAAAAGCTCGGTGTCAGCAAGGTTGACAATATTATGCTTCACAATGCCGCAAATCTCCGCTTCAAGCCCGAGCTGTGCGCAAAGACCATACAA
>JBJDYY010000061.1:0-5078 GCA_051867715.1 Candidatus Avispirillum sp. | reverse complement strand
ACAGACAAAACGAAAATAACGATTCGATGCAAAATGAATAAGTCCACACAAATATGACCGGCTGCGCCGCATCCGCCGCGTCAAAATGTCAGCTTTTATAACGGCAAAGCACATACGGCGCCGCAATTTGTCAATATTACTATTGAAAACAGCGCGCCTTAAATGTATAATTTATGTAGATATTAAAGAAACGAGGAATATTTTATGGCATTGTCGGAGCATACCGGAGAAAAAGTCGCAATTCTTGACTGCGGCGGGCAGTACACCAAAGTCATCGACCGCAAGGTCAGAGAGCTTGGCGTATATACCGATATTCTTCCCATGGGGACAGACAGCGAAAAACTGCGCGGCTACAACGCGATTATTCTTTCCGGCGGTCCCTCCAGCGTTTGGGAAAACGGCGCTCCCTCCTATGACGAGGGTATTTTTGAGTTGGGTCTCCCCATGCTGGGAATATGCTACGGCATGCAGCTTATATGCAACCATTTCGGCGGCGAGGTTATTCCTTCCTACAAAACCGAATACGGTCAGATAAATGTAAATGTGGACACTTCCTGTCCCCTTTTCAAGGGTCTTTCTTCCGTACAGCCCGTACTGATGAGCCACGGCGACGCAGTTAAGACAAATCCCCGTTCCTTCGTTGTGGCGGCAAAAACCGACGATGTGACCGCCGCCGTTTGGTCGGAGGAAAAGAAAATCGCCGCAGTTCAGTTCCACCCCGAAGTGGAGCTTACGGAAAACGGTATGAAAATGCTGGAAAACTTCCTGCGCGGTATTTGCGGACTTAAAGAGGTCTACGCCCTTGAGGACCGCATTGAGACCTCCGTCAGAATGATACGGGAAAGAGTGGGCGACGGCAAGGTAGTGGTGCTTGTTTCCGGCGGCGTCGATTCCGCCGTCACCGCGGCCCTTCTGGTAAAGGCTCTGCGCCCCGAGCAGGTGTTTGCCATCCATATTGATCACGGTCTTATGAGAAAGAACGAGTCCGATCTTATATGCGAAAACCTGGCAAAGCTGGGACTTACCCAGATGCAGCGCATAAACGCCGAGGACGCATTTTTCAACACTCCTCTTGAAATCGACGGCGAAAAATACGCGCCTCTGTGCGAAACCGTTGAGCCCGAAAAGAAGAGAGCCATTATCGGGTATATGTTCTTTGTGGTCACCGAAGAAGCCGCAAAGGCTCTGAATCTGGACTTCGACACCGCCTTCCTCGCTCAGGGTACCCTGCGTCCCGACCTTATTGAAAGCGGCAATCCCGATGTTTCCGGATACGCTCACAAAATCAAAACCCACCATAACGATGTGGGCATTATCCGCGATCTGAGAGACGCGGGACATGTAATCGAAACCAACTGGGACTGGCACAAGGACGAGGTCCGCAAGGTGGCAAGAATGCTGGGACTTGACGAGGAGATTGCCTCCCGTCAGCCCTTCCCCGGCCCCGGACTGGGAGTAAGACTTATATGCTGCGACAAGGCGGCTCCCCTGCCCCCGGAAGATAATCTCAAAGAGCTTTCGGCATTTGTCGAAGAAGCGGGCGGCGGCAAATACAGCGTTCATGTCGGTCCCATACAGTCGGTAGGCGTGCAGGGCGATAACAGAAGCTACAAGAGCCTTGCCACCCTGTATCCCACAGACGGCACCGAGCCTCGGGACGCCGATTGGGACAAAATATTTGAGATTGCAAAAGAGATACCCAACAAATTCAGCTTTATAAACCGCGTGGCGTACTGCGTTTACAGCGACAGCGCCGAAATCGGCGACATAAGCTGCGCTGGAATGCATATCTGCCGCGAGACGGCGGATATACTCCGCGAGGTTGACGCCGCGGTTACTTCAAATATAATGAATCAAAAAATCGCGCAGTGCTTTGCGGTAATGTTCCCCATGTCCGCAAATAAGGACAAAAAGTACTCCTGCGCAATCCGCGCCGTATGCACCTCTGACTTTATGACTGCACGCAGCGCAGCTCCCGGCAAGGAATTCACCGTAGAGGCTCTCGAAAAAGCCGTAAAAGACATCGTCTCCGCCGAGGGCGACAATATCTCCATGATATTCTACGATGTCACCGGCAAGCCCCCGGCAACGGTGGAGTGGGAATAGTAGCCACTATCCCGGAAACCCTTTATTTTCAAGGGTTTTCGGGATTATTTTTTTGTCCGGGTACACGAAAGGTACATTCCGGGTACACGCAAAACCTATGCGAAAGCCTGCAAACGTTCAGCAACTTCCCCATGTTTTGTCGGATACAGGTGGGAATAAATTTCCAAAGTCGTCGTTACACTTTCGTGGCCGAGACGCTCGCTGATCAACAACGGGGCAAATCCAAGCTCTATGAGCAGACTGGCGTGGCTGTGACGGAGATCATGAATCCGTATGCGGTGCAGTCCCGCTTTTTTGCATCCTCTCTCCATTTCTTTTATCAAAAAATGCTTCGTTATCTCAAACAGTCTGTCTGATGGATTATAACCGTATAGTTTGTCGGCATAATCCTTCACCATATCGCAGACAAACTGCGGTAAGGTGACTTTGCGATTGCTCTTGGGCGTTTTCGGTTCGAGGAACAAGTCCTCACCGTCAACGCGAGCATAATTTTTTGTAATAGAAACCGTCCGTTCCTCAAAGTCGAAATCATTCAGAGTTAAAGCAAGCAGTTCGCCGGAACGCATCCCGGACCAGTAAAGCAGATTGAAGATAACAGTTGACTGCAACTTATCGCTGACTGCTTCAGCAAACATTTTGAATTCGTCTGTCGTCCAATACTGTTCCAAACCGGATTTCTTTTTCCCGATAGAACCGCTTTTCTGAACCGGGTTGCTATTTAACCCGTAATACTTCACCGCAAAATTAAAGACTGCTGATAACTGACTGTTCAGCGTTCTCAAATAGGTGGGCTTGTACTTTTTTGGGCTGTTAATCAGTTCTGTTTGCCAGCGGCGTACCGTCATCGGTTGGATTTCGTTCACCTTGAAATTTTTGAAATACGGAATAATATGCTTCGCAAGAACATCTTCCTTACCGCGATAGGTTGTCGGCTTCAGTCTGGCTTTGCAGTCATCCATATAGATTTCGACTAAATCACAGAAGCGCATATCGCAGGAATGGGATGTCTTGGATAGAAAATCCATCTCATATTGCTTTGCTTCTTTCTGCAGACGAAATCCTTTCTTCTTTTTCTGCTTTCTTTGGCCTGTCCAATCGGTGTAAACGAATTTGCAGTACCATAACCCTGTCTTTTCGTCTTTGTAGGTCGGCAATGATTTCACCTCCGATCCATACTGAATTTATCATCGCCCGGATACGGTTTCACTTCTTAAATTACAGGTATGTATTCTCGTAAAAATACTTTGCAGATATCTTTCCTGCAATCGTGATTTTTCCGGATTTATTCAGCTCATTGTTCAGCCGTTTTATAATCCGGTATGCTGTGCTACGGGAAACATCCAGCAATTCAGCTACATCCGTTGCTGTTAAGTATCGTTTGCTTTCAGGTATGACTGTCGTTTTATGTTCTGCCATAATACCCTCCTTTCCGGCAGCCTGAAACAACGGCGTATCCCTGCGATATTATCACTATACTACTTTTTGCAGAGAATCCCGGAGAATAGGCTGTCTTTATATATAATTTCGTAATTAGTTTCAGATTAAAGACACCAAACCGTCAGGCCATTTCCTACGCTCATTTCGACCGCGTATTTGCAGGCTGCCGCTATGTAGCATTTCATTTGTGGGCACGCTCCGAAGTTATCATTATGGCATACTGTCCGCAAATCCTGTATAACTCCTGACGTCGGCTATGAGATTTTCAAGGTGCATAAGCGGACAAATGCTTACGGCTTGTCCGTTTAATAATAAACACGAATGTTTTCCCCGCTTTTCTGCAAATCAATTAAAAATACTATATATAGAATTGGAAACTTGACAAACTCAATATATTGTGCTATACTTGCTCTGTGATTGATTTTTGTGCGTTTCCCATATGGGTGAAGCAAAGTATTTTGCATTGCACATGTTGTTTCGTTTGTATGATGTCAGTAGTGTAACTGTGCCATAAGGCCGGTTATGTACTGACTTTTTTATTTTCAGGATACCTATATCCTCTGCGAGAATGACACCGGTTCGCAATTTTTTTGCGGACACATTGCCTGAAAAGGTACGGTTGTTGTTCTCGCTTTTTTTATGCCCAAAAAGCCTTGTGCTTTTGGAATATATTTTAAGAAAGGCGGAATCTGAATGAAAAGACGACCCCACCGACACTTGCGAAAGCGAATGTCAAAACCTGCTGTACGCAAACAGCAGATTATGAGAAAGGAGGCTAAAAAACTTGCAAAGTACCCGTTGAAAACGGCATATATCCACCCTGCAAGGCTCAAACAAGCCCGGAAACGAGGTGCGTAATATGCCTGAAAAAACGAGTGCCTACGAACCAATGGTTTTGGTGGATACGGCAGATTTGCCGGAGGATGAATGGCTGGAATGGCGCCGCAGAGGAATCGGCGGAAGTGACGCAGCCGCTATTTTAGGTGTATCACCCTTTGCAACTGCCCGTGACCTCTACTATGACAAACTGAAAGTCGTATCGTATGAGGACGGCGAAAGCAACTGGGTGGCAAAAAAGGTCGGGCATTTGCTTGAAGATTTAGTAGCCGAGATTTTTCATGTAAAAACAGGCTTCCCCATCTATCAGGTAAAGAAGATGTTTTATCACCCAATCTACACCTATATGCTGGCGGATGTGGATTACTTTATCCGATTGCCGAACGGTAAAACAGCAATTCTTGAAATCAAGACCACAAACTACAATGCAAAGGATCATTGGTGGTGTGACGGACGGGAAATCGTTCCCGTCAATTACGAAATCCAGGGACGGCATTATATGTGCGTTATGAATGTTGACGAGGTGTATTATTGCTGTCTTTACGGCAATAACGAGAATGAAGTCATTATACGCCACATTGAGCGTGATTTGGATTATGAGGCGGAACTGATTGCTCTTGAAGGAAATTTCTGGAACGATCATGTTCAGGCTCAGATACCGCCACCGTACACCGAGGACGGCGATTTGATTATCGAAA
>JBJDYY010000060.1:0-5113 GCA_051867715.1 Candidatus Avispirillum sp. | reverse complement strand
ATCTTCTCCCCTCTCTTTAGAATCTCTCCCCTTTTCTCGACACGGAAGAACATCAGATCGTTGCGTTGAAAGAGCACAACACATTCGACTAATTGAAGAGAAGCCTGCGCCGTTAGCCTATGTTTCAAGTTTCGCGACAGACATATAGCAAAGCTAATGAGCGTGTCGATAGCAGACTGTTAACTACCCATAGAAAGAGAGAAAAGCAAATTGAACATTAAACCGCAGGGGCGGACGGCAAAGCCGTCCGTAAAGCGGTAGAAAAGCGCATAAGGAAGTTAACTTCCTTATGCGCTTTTTCCCGCTTGCCGCCTTTGCGGCACCCCTGCGGGGGCGGTTCTATAATCCTATACCCCTAATTAAAAGTTTTTTGGAGTTCCAAGAACCTTTTTCTCAAAAAAGGTTCTTGGCGGGGTGCGGGGCAGCGCCCCGGCAGAGCCCCGCAAATGATCTGCGTGGTTTCTTACTGCTTCTCTGTCTATTTTTAGCGTTCAATTGTCAATTTTCAATTCTCCATTTTCAATTTATATAAGTGTTCCCAAAGTTCCGGCCACGATAAGGGCAAGGCCTGCGGCGGATTTGGGTGTGAGCTTTTCCTTGAACACAATGCGCGAAAACAGGACGGTCACAAGTATGCTCAGCTTATCTATGGGCACAACTGCGGCGGCGGGACCGTTTTGCAGAGCCTTGAAATAGCAAAGCCATGAGGCTCCTGTTGCAAGCCCCGACAGGCAGATGAACAAAAGCTCTTTTTTGGGAGTGTGCTTTATTTCGCCGCCCTTGCCCGTAATAAACACCATTGCCCACGCCATAACGAGCACCACAACACAGCGTACCGCGGTACCCAGATTTGATTCCACATTTTCAATGCCCAGCTTGCCCAGAATTGCGGTAAGGGACGCAAACAAGGCGGACAGAACGGCGTAGACAAACCACAGCCCCGTTTTTTTGCCGCCGGAGCCCTCGGACTTTCCTGTGCCGACGTCACTATTTTTGCAGTCCGCTGCGCACTCAATGCTTTTGTCCGTGTCTGTTCTTTCGTCGGCTTCGCCGTCTGCGGGCTCGGCAGCGCTTGCTTTGGCCTGCTTCTTGCCGCTTTTCAGCGTCATGAGAAATGTGCCCGCGCCGATAAGCACAATGCAGACGCCTTTTATCCATGTAAGCTTTTCGTGCAGGAAAATAAACGCCAGCACCATGGTGAGGGCGGTGCTTGATTTGTCAATGGGCACTACTTTGTTTACATCGCCGCTTTGCAGAGCCTTGAAATAACACAGCCACGAAGCGCCCGTGGATATTCCAGACAGCACCAGAAAAATCCATGTGTGCGGCTCAATATGCCGCAGGTCGGGCAGGGAGCCGACAATGAGCGTCATAATCAAAGCCATAAGCAGCACCACAGGCGTTCTTATGGCTGTTGCCACGGTGGAGTCAGTTTTTCTGATGCCGCATTTTGCGAGGATAGACGTTACACCCGCAAAGAGAGCGGACAAAAAGGCAAGTGCTATCCACATTTTTATGACCGTTCCTTTCGTTGTTTTGTGACGGTTTTACAAAGCCGAAGAGAGCCGTCCCCGTCTTTTCTTAAGGCTCGGCTCTCTCGATTTTTACTTTTATCTATCCGTCTTGCCGGTCAGGCAACATCCTCGACCACCGTTTCGGGCGGATCCATAAGGGCGGCGGGGGACTTGAGTATGTTTTTCAGCAATTTCAGAGACGAAGCGTAATAAAACCCGTCGCAGATACGCTCGTCGCAGGCAAACGCTATGTCAATATACTGCTCCTTATACACGGAGCCGTCGGGATTGACCTTATATTCCCGCTTTTTGGCGCCGAAAGCAATAAACAGGGGGCAGGTGCCGAAATTGTACAGATGATGGTATATGGGCTGTATACCCAGCGAGCCCATGGAGGTTATGAACATGGAGCAATGGAACGGACTGACGCCGGTGAGAAACTTGCCCAAGCCGCCGAAATAGTCCAAAAGCTTCAGAAACCATATGGCGAATTTCAGTACAAGGGAGGGAATGTGGCTCAGCACCCGGGCGGTATCGTCAAAATCTCCGCCGGGGGAGTTTCTGTATTCCGTAATGGCGCGGTCAAGCTCGTCATATACATCCCGCAGGGTGGCGTCCGGCTGAAATGTCACCTTTACCACAGTGTCCGGGGATTCAAGAGACATTTCTTTCTTGATAGTCAGAGCTACCTCCACGCTTTTGCGCGTCCATACCCGCTGACCTCTGATAAATCTGTTAATGGCAGGATGCTGCGACACCAGCCGCACATATGCGGCAATAAGCAGGTGCATCATGGAAATATTGGGCATACCGTCGTCGCGGCATTCCCGCAGAAATTTTTCAAGCTTTGTTACGGGTATGCGGTCCTTCATCAGGTTCATGGCGCCTACGCGGTTCACCATAATAAACGGAATTATAACCGTCATGGGGGAAAGAGAGCGCACGCGGCGCATATCCTTCTCCTTGCGGCGGGGCTTCGTTTTTGTTATGTTTTCGCTTTCGCTCATGTATGTATCCGTACCTTTCCGATAAGCGTCTTACGCGTTGTTTGCTGCGCGCTCCGGGCGCGCACGGTCGGCTTTCAAGCCTTTTTATGGTGTTTTTCTTTCTTCCGGCTACCTATTTTAGCATATTTTGTACCGATTGTAAACATTTTTTGACAAATTGATGCTTTTACATCACTTAAATTATTTGTTATGTTTTCGGTCAGCTAAACTTACTATTGACCTTGCAATAAAATAATAGTATAATAATGATGAATATTTGAAATTTTTATCGGCTTTGTCCGAAAAAACCGCTTTTTGCGCGGTATAACGAAACGGAGCTCAAAATGAAAAACAAGATATTGATAGTAATACTTGTTCTGCTGATGATTTCACCTACGGTTGTAGCAATTATCAACTACAATCTTCAGCAGAGCGGCAGTGCCGACAGCCACAACACCGTCAAGGTGACCGTGACCGACCCCGACGGCGCAGCCTATGAGTTTACCCGTGAAAACGGCAAGGATATGATAAACTACTATCTTGACACCGTTGCCAATGCCGAAAAAATAGGCGTTCTGCCCTCCACCGTTGAGGTGGGCAGCTTCTACCGCGTGGTGCTTACCACCGCAGTAAAGAATTTCGGCTACAAGTTCTACTACACTCTTGACCCCGCGTCAAGCTTCAGCGACTGCTATTTCGCGGACGATGACGGCGTTGCTTTCAAGATTGCCGCCGATGATGCCAAAACTTTTCTTGACAGCGGTTACAGCGCCGCCATGTTTGAAAACGGCAAGGCTCCCAGGCTTACCGTTTCCGGTTTGGACTGCGCCCCCGACGCTTCAAAGTGGAATTTCAAAAACGCCTCCGGCGAGTTTGTTGCCTATGATACATCCTTTGATGTAAAGGACGAGACGGAGGAGCTTACTCTTGAGGGCGGCCTCGCCATGAGCTTTTCGCTCCAGCCGGACAGCCTGACTCTTAAAGTTACGGACAGCGACGGTCAGGAGCTTTACAACGGCGACTACGCCGGGATTTCCGGGCTTGTTATAACGGAAAGCATGAAGGTTAGCGTTGAGGCGGAGGCAAAATGGTACGAGGACGCCGAGCGCAGCTATAACGGCGAGCAGAAATATGTATTTACGGCAACACTTACGGCGCCCGCTCAGTTCTATGCAGGCACCACCTCTGTACAGATAGGCGAGTTTATCTGCGTCACCGGACTGAATGTGGGCAGCGCGGACAAGGTTGCATTTACAAGCGAGCCCGATATCGGCTACTCTCCCGTGTTCTATAAGGACGGCGATGCCGCCCATGCGCTTATTCCCTTCAACTGGAATCTTTCTGCCGGCGAATATGTGCTGACCTTCTCCTACGGCGGCTCCAGCCAGCAGATTAACATTACTCTTTCCGCCCGCGACAATCCTTTCAGAGACAGCACCACAACTATTCCGGCGGCTGTTGTCGAGAGCTTCGGCAGCACCGAGGCAAAGCAGAAGTGCGAAAGCGAGTTTGCCGAGATTGCAAAGCTCAGCGAAGGCACCAGATACTGGGACGGCAGCTTTTTGACCGGCATGGGCGACGCTACCATAGTAGGCGGTTTCGGTCACACCTATAAGGTGACCGGCACTGATATATCCTACCGTCACACCGGAGTTGATTACAGAGCCGCGGACGGCACCGCCGTTCAGGCTGTCAACGCAGGAAAGGTAATTTACGCGGGATACACGGATTACAGCGGCTACACAGTGGTTATTGAACACGGCTACGGTCTGAAGAGCTGGTACGCTCATCTTTCAAAGACAAGCGTAAATGTTGACGATGTTGTCAAGAAAGGCGACACAGTGGGAGAGGCCGGCTCCTCCGGCTTTATTGCCGCAAGCGGCGCCCATGTGGGACTTACGGTATTCGATGTGCCCGTCTGTCAGTACGCGCTTTGGGACGACGGTGCGCGCAAGGGTATTCCCGTATACAGCGCCCCCGCAAACTGACACCTGCACCGTGTTTTTGGCATGGCGCAATCTGCGTTGCCCCGTACCTGGCTATGTATTTGCGAGTCTCCGATGAAACGGGGCTCTGCCCGGGGCTCCGTCGAGACGGAGACCCTTGCCCCGCATATGCGAGGCTCTGCCTCGCGCACCGCTTAGTACCTTTTTTGAGAAAAAGGTACTAAGAACCCAAAAAACTTTTAATTATGATGAAGAAATCCCCCGCAGGGGTGCCGCGTGAGCGGCAAGCGAGAAAAAGCACAGAAGAAAGTAAACTCTCTTCTGTGCTTTTTTCGTCGCTTCACGGACGGCAAAGCCGTCCGCCCCTGCGGCTGAACATTCAGTTTTGCCATACTTGCCTTCTGTGGGTAGCCACAAGTCTGCTATCGACACGCTCATTAGCTTTGCTGTATTTCTGTCGCGAAACTAAAAATTTAGGCTGACGGGACAAGCTCCCTATACTTCGTCGAATGTGTTGTGCTCTTTCAACGCAACGGACTGATGTTCTACCGTGTCGAGAGGAGAGGAGAGATTCTAAAGAGAGGAGAGGAGACCCATCTCCTTTCCTCTCTTTAGCCGGGCAGGGTGGCTCGGAGGGACTGCTGCCGGGTCAGCAGTCCCTTCGAAT
>JBJDYY010000059.1:0-23569 GCA_051867715.1 Candidatus Avispirillum sp. | reverse complement strand
GACGCAAGGGAGCCGAAATCCGAGCTTATAGGCAAATGCCAAAAAGTGTTGTGCGACGCGCCATGCTCGGGACTCGGCATAATCGGCAAAAAGCCGGAGATAAAATATAAGGACATCGCGCAGTTTGAGAGACTGCCGGACATTCAGTATGATATTCTGTGCGGCGCATCACGATATGCGGCAAAGGGCGGCACTCTGGTGTATTCCACCTGTACGCTGAACCCTTCGGAAAACGAAGGGGTATGCTCCCGCTTTCTTGCGGAGCATGATGATTTTGCACTTGACGGCTTTCGAGCAGGGGAAAGGGAAAGCGACGGGATGCTGACGCTCAGACCCGACAGGGACGGAACCGACGGATTTTTTGTTTGCAGGATGGTGAGAAAGGGTTGAAAACTGATATACTTGGGCTGACCCTTGAGGAATGCCGCACACTTGCCGTGCAAATGGGCGAAAAAGCTTTTCGGGGAGAGCAGCTTTACCGCTGGATGCAAAAGGGAGTGCCCCTTGAGGAAATGAAAAATCTGCCCGCCGCTTTCCGCAGCCGTCTTTCAGAGGAGACGGAATACCGCCTGCCTCAAATCGTAAAAAGACAGGTGTCTAAAAAAGACGGCACCGTCAAGTATCTTATGAGCATGACGGACGGCGAGTGCGTGGAAAGCGTGTTTATGCGCTACGAGCACGGAAACACCGTTTGCGTGTCCTGTCAGGCGGGCTGCCGTATGGGCTGCCGTTTCTGCGCTTCTACCCTGCGGGGAAAGGTGAGGGACCTCAGCGCCTCGGAAATTCTCGGTCAGATTGCCGTTATCGGCAGAGATACGGGGGAGAGGGTCGGCGGTGTCGTTATGATGGGCATAGGCGAGCCCCTTGACAACTACGACAACACCGTGAAATTTCTGCGCCTTGTCTCCGACGAAAACGGACTGAATATAGGGCTTCGGCATATTTCGGTTTCCACCTGCGGACTTGTGCCGGGGATTAAAAAGCTTGCGCGGGAGGGGCTGCCGGTTACGCTTTCCATTTCTCTGCACGCAAGCGACGATGAGAGCCGAAGCGCGCTGATGCCCGTAAACAGATCATACTGTATAGACGAGCTGCTCGGAGCGTGCCGCGAGTATTTTGAGGTGACCGGCAGACGGGTCTCCTTTGAATACACCCTGATTTCCGGGGAAAACGACAGCGAAGCGGATGCGCGCAGACTGGCACAGCTTCTGAAAAGCAGAATGAAGGCTCCCTGCCATGTGAATCTCATAATGCTTAACCGCGTGGACGAAACAGGCTTTCAGGCTCCCGACCGCGCGGCAGCACAGCGTTTCAGGGAAACTCTGGAGCGCTGCGGGGTGAACGCTACAATACGGCGCAGACTGGGTACGGATATTGACGCCGCCTGCGGTCAGCTCAGGCTGAATACGGCGGAAAATCCGGATAAGGAATAAAATACAGAAATATTAAGGCTCAAAACGCGATTTTTTACAGCATTTTGAGCCTTTTTGCGCATATGCGGGAATTTATGCAATTGACTAAAAGAAGATGCGGTACAGCATACATGACAGCACCACGCACAGCACCATAACCGCGGCGGCAACAGGAAAAGCATGGCGCGTCCCCTTTATGTTTTCGGCGGCGGAGAAATACACGGTTATTACATAAATCAGCGTGTCCGATGAACCCATTATGACGGAGGCGCACAGCGCGGCGGCACTGTCGGGTCCGCACCTTTCGATAAGATCGGCATATGCAGCGGTGGAGGCGGAGCCGGAAACGGGACGGGTAAGTATAAGCGGAATTATATCCGCAGGTATTCCCAGTCTGTCGGTCAAGGGTGAGATGAGTCCCGTCAGCCACTCCACGGCTCCGGAGGTGCACAGCATGGAAAGCCCTACGCACAGCATGACCATAGTTGGAATAAGCCGTACTGCGGTGCGCAATCCTTCTCCCGCTCCCGTCATAAACGCTTTTCCGCCGCCTTTTGTCTTTATCATAAGGACGGCGCACAGGGCGAGCACCGCCGGTATTATAAAGGAGGCAAGCTTTTCAATTATTTCCACGGCGCCTCCTGCCTTTTGCAAAAAGGGCGGATAAGCGGCAAAGGATAACGGTTACGGCGGCACAGCACGCCGAGCAAATCCAGATGGGGATGATTATGTCGTAGGGAGATGCGCTTCCCGCCCCCCGCCTCAGGGCGATAAGCGTGGTTGGAAGCAAATCCAGAGAGGCGGCGCCGAGGGCTGCGAAGGTCACCATATCGTCGGAGGCGCAGCTGTCCTTGCAGACGCCGCTCATTTTTTTCATGGCCGAAAGGGCAAGGGGAGTGGCGGCGTTTCCTATTCCCAGTATGTTTGCGCAAAGGGCGGCGCACACCTCGTCCCTGCCTACTCCGCTTTTCCATGTTTCGGGGAAAGCGTGTTTAAGCACGGGGGACAGCAGACGGGAGAGGGCGCGCACCGCCCCGCTTTCCTTAAGCACCTCCATTACCCCGTTCCACAGGCACATGGCGCCGCACAGAGATATGACTACGGTGACCGCATTTGCCGCTCCGTCAAGGGCGGCGTTGGAGACTTCGCTCATATTTCCCGTACAAAATCCGAAGCCTATCGACAGGATTACAAGCACAAAAAAACACTTTTCAATCAAAATTTGTCACTCCCTATTGACATTTTCTGTAAAAATGCTAAAATAGTATCAGAATTTGGAACGGAGGGTCTGATATGAGATCACTTGGCATGGTCAGAAAAATCGATGAGCTGGGGAGGATAGTTCTTCCCATTGAAACCAGACGGCTTATGGATCTGAGCCCCGGTGACGGAGTTGAGATCTTCTCCGAAAAGGACCGTGTTATTCTGCAGAAGTACGCTCCTGCATGTATTTTCTGCGGAGAAGCGGAGAATGTTATCATTTACAAAAACAAGCGGGTATGCCGTACCTGCGCAGCAGAGCTTAAACTCCTCAGCTAAGACAAGTATATTCCCGACTCCCTTGTCAAATGAACAATCGAGCGCAAAAAAATAATTCCCCTGTCTTTTCCCGCCGTAAGGCGACCTGAAAGACAAGGGGAATTTTTCTTTGTGACTTTTCCCGCTTTTCTCTGCCAAAAACACAGCCGCGGCGATAAGGGGAAACGACTCCTTTTTTCTTTCCCCGGATATATTATCGGTATACCGCGAGCGAAAACTACGGCTCGCAGGACATCAGAAATCATTACATCACATCATATGCAGAGGGAAAGACGGGTATGAAAGCATGAAAAAGAAAAGAGCATTTGTTCAGGGAGAAGAGGTAAGGGGATTTATTAAGCGCGCCTCGGAGCAAATAGGCGGCGCGGGCGCCGCCGCACGCAGACTTGCGGTGCCCGCCGCGGTGACGGTACTGTCGTTTGTGCTCAGCGCCACCCGAGGCCCTATGGGTACATATCCCTTCGGAGCGGCGGCGGTTTGCGCCGCAAGCGGAAATGTAAATACCGTATGCGCGTTTGCGGGCGCCATGCTGGGTACTCTTGCCATGAGCCGGGGCGCTTTGTGGCAGATACTTATACTGTTTCTTATTTTAGGCGTTCGCATAATTATAGGCGCGTCCGAGGGAGCACTGCAGCGCGGCAAGGTTTTCAGGCGGCTGTTCAGGGAGGCGGGATATCTTCGCGTTACCGTGGCGGCGGCTGCCGCGGCAGGCCTGGGACTTGTGGGCATATTTACCACCGACGGTCTGTACTACGGCATTGCTTCGGCTGTGTGCGGAGTGTTTGTCTGTGCCGCATTTACCGCTGCGTTTATGTATCTTTCCGGCCGTGAAAGTGCGCCGTCAAAGCGGCTTATAGGCGTTTGCGCTCTGTTCGGTATACTGACGGCAGCTCTCAGCGGTATCGGTATAGGCTTTGACCCGGGGACGGTGTTTGCATTTTCGGCAACTGTATATTTTACCGTTGCGGGCGGCGCCGCATACGGCGTTGCCGTGGGAGTTTCCTGCGGTATCGCGCTGGGAGAGACTGCCGCGGCTCCCGTACTGGCAATTGCGGCGCTGACTTTGTCACTTCTTTCCGACAAGCTGCGCGGCGGTGCAGTGACGGTAAGCGCGCTGTGCTCGTCCGCTTTCGGAATACTTTTTTCCGGTCTTTCTTTTCTTACGGACACCTTTCCCGAAATATGTCTTGCGGCGGCGGTGCTTACCCCCCTGCGGCATCTGAATATTCTTCCGCGTACGCTGCCTGCGTTTCTGGATATAAGCGAGGCAGGGCAGGGAGACGGAGCAATTCTCAGCCGTCTGCGCTCCTCGGACAAGCGGTATGAGGCTATCGGAGCCTCTCTCGATTCTTTGTCAAAAATGTTGCTCAGTGTATGCGACAAGCTGAAATGCCCCTCCCGTGAGGAGTCCTACCGCATATGCACGGCGGCGAGAGCGCGGTTCTGCTGCGGCTGCAAAAATGAGGAGCAATGCTCGGGACTTTGCGAAAGGGAGGTAACCGCGTTCTTTGACAGGATGTCGGCGCGACTTGCCGTAAGGGGCAGCGTCAGCGCAAAGCTTGTGCCGGAGGAATTGGCGCGGCGCTGCTATAAAATGGATTCCATAATAGACGCTGTCAACACCTCCGCAAGACGGGCGGCGGGTATGTCGGAAAGCTGCAAAAGTGCGGAGCTGTTTGCCTCCGATTACGGCGCCGTGGCATCGCTTCTGCGTGAAGCGGGAGAGGGAGACGGCGGCTGGGAGCGCGACGTTGAGGCGGAGGAAAGCCTGAGAGAGGAGCTTGACAGAGAGGGCTTTTCCTTTGCGGGCGCTTCCGTATACGGCAAAAGGGCAAGGCATGTATTTATGCGCTCCGTAGATATGTCGACGGTCAGAGCAGGGGAAAACGATGTGCGTGAGTGTATAGGGCGCGTGCTTGGCTGCCGTATGTCGCCGCTGGAGTTTTCTATTGACTCCGGCAGTGTGTCCGCTTCCTGCCATACAGTTCCGAAACTTGCAATAAAAACCGGCAGATACAGCGCGGCGGGATCCCGCGAGGACACAAGCGGTGACAGCGTTTGTTCCTTCAAAAACGGAGAGGGGT
This sequence comes from Candidatus Avispirillum sp., assembly GCA_051867715.1. Classification (GTDB taxonomy): domain Bacteria; phylum Bacillota; class Clostridia; order Oscillospirales; family CAG-272; genus Avispirillum. The sequence goes on along the minus strand of JBJDYY010000059.1, from coordinate 18,534 downwards.
ATTTCTATACTCTTGTGTCCGACGGAATGGGCAGCGGTCATGACGCCGCTGTTATAAGCGGAGTTTCCTCTATGTTTCTTGAAAAACTTCTGTCCGCTGGCTGCCCTATGAGAAGCGCTTTGGAGATGCTGAACTGCTTTGTAAGAGGCAGCGGCGGGGAGCAGTTTACCACGGTTGATCTTATGGAGGCGGATCTGTATACGGGCATGGCGCGGTTTATTAAAAGCGGTGCGGCTCCTTCCTTTGTAATCAGAAACGGGCAGCTTTACCGTCTCCATTCAAAAACCGTGCCTGTGGGCATAATGCGCGCACTTGACGCCGAGGCAGTTTCTTTTGAACTGATGGCGGGGGACACGGTTATAATGATGAGCGACGGCGTTACGGGAAGCTATGAGGACTGCCCCTGGCTGTACGAGCTTTTGTGCGGCGGACTTTGCCGTCCCGATTCTCCCGCGCAGACCGCAAGGCTTATCGGGGAGACCGCGGCGGAAAAAAGCGGCAAAAGCGACGATATTACGGTGTGCGTCATGAAGGTGACGGAAACGGAAAACAAATAATCGGGTATGCTTAAAAAGTGAATAAGTATAGAGGCGGCGGAGATTTTCTCCGCCGCCTTTTGCCGTGTGCGGCAAAAAACGCAGGGCAGTTTTATGTGCAAAGTATCTTTGCAAAAGTGCATTGAACACGCATTTTCAGCGTATTCAACAAAACTTTATAGATATTCATTTTATACCCAAAAACTCTTGACAAAACCGGGGATAAAATGTATAATTATGCAAGAATAGTAAATATTCAAACATTTATAATTCAGCTTGCGGGGCGGCGGGAGAGCGGGCGAAAAGATTTTCGTAATACCGGTTGACCGTGCCCTCAAAGCTGTTTACGGAGCATTTCTATATGAAAAAAGTTTTTATTGACGGAAGCTCGGGTACCACCGGACTTAGAATTCGGGAGAGGCTTCAGGCAAGAGACGATATTGAGCTTATTACCTTGCCGGAGGCGGAGAAAAAAAGCACCGGGGCAAAGCGCGAAGCGCTGAACTCTGCCAATGTGGCTGTGCTTTGTCTGCCCGACGAGGCGGCGCGGGAGTCCGTTTCCCTGGTAGAAAATCCCGACACAGTAATAATAGACGCTTCCACCGCTCACCGCACAAAGCCGGGATGGGTATACGGTTTTCCGGAGCTGTCAGAGGAGCAGGCGGAGAAGATTTCCGCCTCAAAGCGCATCGCGGTGCCCGGCTGTCACGCAAGCGGCTTTATAGCTTTGGTGTACCCCCTGGTAAAGGCGGGGATCATTGACGCGTCGGAGCGGCTTTCCTGCTTCTCTGTTACGGGATACAGCGGCGGCGGCAAAAAAATGATAGCCGACTATGAGGCGCCCGACAGGGATTTTGAGCTTTGCGCTCCCCGGCAGTACGCCATGGGTCAGCAGCACAAGCACCTTGCCGAGATGAAGGCGGTTCCGGGGCTTGACTGTTTTCCCGTATTCTGCCCCGTGGTTTCGGATTTTTACAGCGGTATGCAGGTGACGGTGCCCCTGTTTGCCGAAAGCCTTTGCAAGGGACACACTTCGGCGGATATTGCCGACGCGTACAGAAGTCTGTATAAGGACAGTGTGGTAAGCTTTTGCGAGACGGCGGGGCATGACGGTTTTCTGTCTGCCGCCGAGCTTTGCGGAAAAGACAGTATGTATGTTTCCGTGGGCGGAAACGGTGAGAGAATACTGCTTCTGGCGGTATATGACAATCTGGGCAAGGGTGCTTCGGGTACGGCGCTGGAATGTCTCAATCTGGCGCTGGGATACAGTAAGGAATACGGCTTAAAGCTATGACAAAAAGTGAGGACTTGAAAATGGAACAGATAAAAGGCGGAGTTTGTGCGGCCAAAGGCTTCAGCGCTTCGGGCATTCATTGCGGAATAAGGAAAAACAGGGGCAAGCGTGACATTGCGCTTATATACAGCGAGGTGCCTGCAAACGCGGCGGCGGTATACACCACAAATCTTGTAAAGGGCGCCCCCCTTATTGTTACAAAGGAGCATCTTTCAAACGGTAAGGCGCAGGCGGTCATCTGCAACAGCGGCAACGCCAACACCTGCAATGCCGACGGAATTGAAATAGCCGAGAAAATGAGCTCTCTTCTTGCGCAGGAGCTGGGCATAGACGCGGACGATGTAATTGTTGCTTCCACGGGAGTTATCGGTCAGCCTTTGGATATTGAGCCTATCCGCGCAGGTATTCCGAAGCTTGTAAAAGCTCTCGGAGACTGCTCCGCACAGGCGGCGGAGGGAATAATGACCACCGATACCAAGGTCAAGGAAATAGCCGTAAGCTTTGAGGTGGGAGGCGTAAAGTGCAAAATCGGCGGCATTGCCAAGGGCTCGGGCATGATACACCCCAATATGGCCACCATGCTTGTGTTTCTGACAACCGACTGCGCCGTCAGCAGCGAAATGCTTCAGAAAGCGCTGTCCTCCGATGTGGCGGACACCTTTAATATGGTAAGCGTGGACGGGGATACCTCCACCAACGATATGGTGACGCTTATGGCAAACGGTATGGCGGGAAATCCCGAAATATGCGATGAGGGCGAGGGCTTTGCCGCCTTTATGAAAGCGCTTAACACGGTGACGGTATATCTGTGCCGCCGCATTGCCGCCGACGGAGAGGGAGCCACCAAGCTCCTGGAATGCAGAGTCAGCGGAGCAAATAGCGTATTGCAGGCAAAAACGGTAGCAAAAAGCGTTATCTGCTCATCTCTTGTAAAGGCCGCCATGTTCGGCTCCGACGCCAACTGGGGGCGCGTGCTGTGCGCCATCGGCTACAGCGAATCGGCGGTTGATACGGAAAAGATAGATGTGTTTTTCTCCTCCTGCAAAGGTAAAATTGAGGTGTGCCGTGGTGGGGCGGGAGTGCCTTTCTCCGAAGAAGTGGCAAAAGAAATTCTTTCCGAGGACGAAATAGAAATACTGGTAAACCTCAACAGCGGCACGGAGAGCGCCTGCGCCTGGGGCTGTGATCTTACATACGACTATGTGAAGATAAACGGAGATTACAGGACCTGAAATTACGGGAAAGGAATATAAAGAAATGAATATTTCAAACGCTCAGCGGGCGACGGTGCTTGTGCACGCCCTGCCGTATATACAGGAATACACGGGCAAAATAGTTGTCGTCAAATACGGCGGCAACGCCATGGTGAACGAAAAGCTTCAAAACTCCGTTATGCGCGATATAATCCTTTTGTCCCTGATCGGCGTAAAGGTGGTGCTTGTACACGGAGGAGGTCCCGAGATCACCGATATGCTGACGAAAATCGGCAAGAAAAGCGAATTTGTGGACGGACTGCGGGTCACCGACCGGGAGACCGTTGAAGTCACACAAATGGTGCTTGCGGGTAAGATCAACAAAAATTTAGTCAATCTTATTCAGAATATGGGCGGCACCGCCATGGGACTTTCCGGCATAGACGGTCATATGATAGAGGCTTCCCCAAAAAGCGAAAAGCTGGGATTTGTGGGTGAGATAACGAATATCAACCCAAAGCCTATTCTTGATGTAATAGGCAACGGCTACATACCCGTAATATCCACCGTGGGCTGCGACAACAGCGGCAATGTTTACAACATAAACGCCGATACGGCGGCGGCAATGATAGCGGGAAAGCTGGGGGCGGAATCGCTTATTTCCCTGACGGATATAAGCGGCATCCTTATGGACAAAAACGACCCCGACTCGCTTATCAGCAAAATACGGGTAAACGAGGTGCCGCAGCTTATACAAGACGGAGTTATAGACGGCGGAATGATACCCAAGGCTCAGTGCTGTGTAAACGCCATACACGGCGGCGTCAACAGGGTGTTTATTATCGACGGCAGAGTGCCTCATTCAATTCTTATTGAGATGCTTACAAACGAGGGCATCGGTACCATGTTCGTTGACGAGTGACGCGCCTATAAAAGGAGATAGGTTTGAAAGTAAGGCGAGCATAAATTGCATGTGAGCTGTTTCAAACCCCATTTGTGCCTTGCCGCTAAAAAGGCCGGCGGCATTTTGCAAAGCCGGGGCTTTGCAAAACCGTCACAAATCAAAGAAAGGAACGGTCATAGAAATGAACATACAAAGCGCCGACAGGCAGTATATAGCCAATACATATAACCGCTTTCCCGTTACGCTTACAAAAGGGCAGGGCTCCCTTGTCACAGACGAAGACGGCAAGGAATATATCGACCTTGCTTCGGGAATTGCGGTGAATTCCTTCGGCATCGGGGACAAAGAGTGGAAAAACGCGGTGACGGCACAGCTTGACAGGCTCACGCACACATCAAACCTGTATTATACGGAGCCCTGCGCAGCCCTTGCTCAAATGCTCTGCGAAAAGACGGGGATGAAAAAGGTGTTCTTTTCCAATTCCGGGGCGGAGGCCAACGAATGCGCCGTAAAGGCTGCGAGAAAATACGCCGCGGATAAAAAGGGAAACGAATACCATAAAATAATTACCCTGAAAAACAGCTTTCACGGACGAACTCTTACGACTCTTGCGGCAACGGGGCAGGAGGTCTTTCACCGGGATTTTCTCCCGCTGACTCCCGGCTTTCTGTACGCGGAGCCGAACGATGCAAAGGATATTAAAAGGCTTTTGGACGAATACCCCTGCGCCGCGGTAATGCTTGAGGTTGTGCAGGGAGAGGGCGGGGTCGTCCCCCTTGATGCGGACTATCTTGCCGAGGTGCAGGCTATGGCACGGGAAAAAGATGTGCTGCTTATATGCGACGAGGTACAGACAGGCAACGGGCGCAGCGGAATGCTGTACGGATATATGAACTACGGTCTCACGCCGGACATCGTTACCACCGCAAAGGGACTTGGCGGCGGTCTGCCTCTCGGCGCTACGCTTTTGGGCGAAAAGGTAAAGGACACCTTTACTCCCGGCTCTCACGGCTCCACTTTCGGCGGAAACCCCGTGTGCTGCGCGGGAGCGCTGAGCATACTGAGCCGTATTGACGATGAGCTTCTGGCCTCCGTGCGCAGAAAGTCCGAATATATACGCTCGTCTCTTGAGGGCGCCGAGGGAGTATGCTCCGTTACGGGTCTGGGACTTATGCTGGGAATAAAGACCCGGAGACCGGCGGGAGAGGTAATAAAGGAATGCCTCAGCCGCGGAGTGCTTGTTATCGGCGCAAAGGACAAGGTGCGGCTTCTGCCCGCTCTTAATATACCCGACGAGCTGCTCGGAAAAGCTGTCGGAATACTGCGTGAGGTCTGCGCTGATAAAACGGATAATACGGAAAAATCGGAAAATACGGAGGACGCGTAATGAACAGCCTGAAAAACAGAGATTTTCTTACCCTGCTTGATTTTACCCCCGAGGAGATAGACGGGCTGCTCAGGCTTGCGGCGTCTCTTAAGCAAAAGAAAAAGGCAGGAGAGCCCCACAGGCTTTGCGAGGGCAAGCAGCTTGCGCTTATATTTGAAAAGACCAGTACCCGCACCCGCTGTGCATTTGAAGTGGCGGCAAGGGATCTGGGTATTGGGGTTACATATCTTGACCCCACCGGCTCTCAGATAGGCAAAAAAGAAAGCATAGCCGACACGGCGCGTGTGCTGTCGGGAATGTTTGACGCCATAGAATACCGAGGCTACGGTCAGGAAATTGTGGAAGAACTGGCAAAGTACGCGTCCGTCCCCGTGTTCAACGGGCTGACTGACGAGTTTCATCCCACCCAGATACTGGCGGACTTTTTGACCCTTCGCGAAATATTCGGCGCACTTAAAGGGCTAAATTTTGTTTACATGGGCGACGCAAGGTTCAATATGGGCAATTCCCTGATGGTAGGCTGCGCGAAAATGGGACTTAACTTTACAGCCTGCTCGCCTGCGGGATATTTCCCTGATGCGGCGCTTGTTTCCCGCTGTGAGAAAATTGCCGCAGAAACCGGGGCGACTCTGCGCTTCTGCGAGGACCCCGATGATGCCGTGCGGGGCGCGCAGGCGATTTACACCGATATATGGGTCTCCATGGGAGAACCCGACGGCGTATGGGAGGAGCGCATTAAGGCGCTGTCCCCCTATCAGGTAACAAAGGAGCTTATGGCAAAGGCTTCAAAGGACGCGGTGTTCATGCACTGCCTGCCGGCATACCACGATAAAAAGACCGCCATCGGAAAAGAAAAATGCGAGAAATTCGGCAGAGACGCAATGGAAGTCTCAAACGAAGTCTTTGAAGGAGAGCAGTCCGTTGTATTTCAGGAGGCCGAAAACAGGATGCACACCATAAAGGCGGTCATGGCGGCAATACTGGGAGGTGCTCAGGCGTGAAGCCGAAATATCTCGTTCTGGCTGACGGGACGGTGTTTGAGGGTGCGGCCTTCGGAGCGGATACGGAGTCTGTGGGAGAGCTGGTATTTACCACCGGTATGGGCGGTTATATCGAGACTCTGACAGACCCCAGCTACGCGGGGCAGATCGTCATGCAGACCTTTCCGCAGATAGGCAATTACGGCATAATTCCGGAGGATTTTGAGGGAAAAACCGCCGTTCTAGGCTATGTGGTGCGTGAGTTTTGCGAGCATCCGTCAAATTTCCGCTGCAGTATGACCCTTGACGAGTGGCTGAAGCTTGAGGGCATACCGGGCATATACGGAGTTGACACCCGCGCCGTTACAAGGCTTATCAGGGAAAAGGGCGTTATGAATGCAAAGCTTTGCGACAGTATTCCCGAGGATTATTCCCATATAGTTTCATACCGCGTTGCCGACGCGGTAAGCCGCGTTACCTGCAATGAGGAGTATACCGCCGAGGCGGAAAACGCCTCCAAAAAGGTAGTTCTTATAGACTACGGCTGCAAAAAGAATATTATAAACGAGCTGACACGGCGCGGCTGCACCGTTACGGTTGTACCCGCAGGCACCTCTGCTGAGGAAATACTTGCAAAAGCTCCCGACGGAGTGATGCTGTCAAACGGACCCGGAGACCCCGCCGACAATGTGTACTGCATTGAACAGATCAAAAAGCTTTGCGGCAAGGTGCCGATTTTCGGCATTTGCCTCGGTCATCAGCTTCTGGCGCTTGCAATGGGAGCGAAAACCGAAAAGCTGAAATACGGACATCGGGGAGTAAATCAGCCCGTTACAGACCTTTCCGGCGGGAGGACATACATAACAAGCCAGAATCACGGCTATGCGGTCGTTTCCGACAGCATCAAGGGCGCGGGAAAGGTGCGCTTTGTCAACGCTAATGACGGCACCTGCGAGGGGATAGACTATCCCGACGACGGCGCCTTTTCCGTGCAGTTTCATCCCGAGGCGCGCTCCGGCCCAAAAGATACGGGATTTTTATTCGACAGATTTACGGCGTTAATGGAGGAGTGGTAATATGCCTCTTTCCAAGGATATAAAAAAGGTACTGATGATAGGCTCGGGGCCTATTGTCATCGGACAGGCGGCGGAATTTGACTACGCCGGCGCCCAGGCTTGCCGCGTTCTTAAGGAGGCGGGAGTCAATGTGGTGCTTGTAAACTCAAATCCCGCTACCATAATGACGGATCGCGCGCTTGCTGACGAGATTTATCTTGAGCCGCTTAATGCCGAGACGCTGAAGCGCATTATCATAAAAGAGCGCCCCGACAGCCTTTTGGCGGGGCTGGGCGGTCAGACGGGACTGACCCTTGCCATGCAGCTTTCAAAGGAAGGCTTTCTCAGCGAGCACGGAGTGCGGCTGCTGGGTACCGACGCCGCCGCCATAGACCGCGCCGAGGACAGAAAGCTGTTCAAGGAGACTATGGCGCAGATAGGTCAGCCCACGGTGCCCTCGGGCATTGCCGAAACCGTGGACGAAGCCCTTGAAATCGCGGGGCGCATAGGCTACCCCGTAATAATCCGCCCCGCTTTCACTCTCGGCGGCTCGGGAGGGGGAACGGCGGAAAACGAACGCGAGCTTTTAAGCGTTGCCGCGGCGGGACTTGAGGCTTCTCCCATAACGCAGATTCTGGTGGAAAAATATATTTTCGGCTGGAAAGAAATAGAGTTTGAGACCATGCGCGATGCTCTGGGCAACGTAATTGCCGTGTGCAGCATGGAAAATGTAGACCCGGTGGGCGTTCATACCGGAGACAGCATAGTGGTGGCGCCCGCCCTTACCCTTTCCGACAGGGAACTTCAGATGCTGAGAAGTGCTTCTCTCGATATTATTTCGGCACTTGGCATCGTAGGCGGCTGTAACTGTCAGTTTGCCCTGAACCCCGATTCCTTTGAATACGCGGTAATAGAGGTAAACCCCCGTGTATCCCGTTCCTCCGCCCTCGCCAGCAAGGCAACCGGCTACCCGATTGCCAAAATCAGCACAAAAATTGCCCTCGGCTACACGCTGGACGAGATCACCAACGATATTACGGGCAAGACCTGCGCCTGCTTCGAGCCGGCTCTGGATTATATAGTTGTCAAATTCCCCAAATGGCCCTTTGAAAAATTCCACGGTATAAGCCGCAGGCTGGGCACTCAGATGAAAGCTACCGGAGAGGTCATGGCAATCGGGCAGAACTTTGAAAGTGCCCTTATGAAAGCGGTGCGGGGAGCCGAAATATCACTTGACACCCTGAACGCGGCGCCTCTTGACGAAAGACCGGTTACCGAGCGCCTATGTGACAGGGACGACAGGCGGCTGTTTACCGTTTTTGAGGCGCTGAAATCCGGAGTTGCCCCCGAGGAAATACACGCCCTTACCCGAATAGACTTATTCTTCATATATAAGCTTAAGCACCTTGCGGATTTTGAAGCGCGTATTGCAAAAAGCTTTGATGACGGGGACTATGCCGAGGCAAAGCGGCTGGGATATACCGACGGTGCTTTGAAAAGACTTACGGGCAGACGTGAGCTTCCGACCGCTTGCGCTTCATACAAAATGGTGGATACCTGCGGCGCCGAGTTTGATGCCCAAACGCCTTATTTTTACTCCGTTTTCGGCGGCGAATGCGAGGCAAGAGCTTTTCTTGCCGCACAAAAAAGTCAAAAGCCGTGCGTGATGGTGCTGGGCTCCGGTCCCATACGCATAGGGCAGGGCATAGAATTTGACTATTCCTCCGTACACTGTGTCCGCACCCTTAAGTCTCTCGGCTACGATGTGGTTATTGTAAACAACAACCCCGAGACCGTTTCCACCGATTACGACACGGCGGACAGGCTGTATTTTGAGCCTCTCACTCCCGAGGATGTTATGAATGTCATCAAAGTAGAAAACCCCGTGGGAGTGGTGGTTGCCTTCGGAGGGCAGACCGCCATAAGACTTACGAAATATCTGGACAGCCGCGGAGTTGCCATTCTGGGTACCTCGGCGGAGGGTATAGATATTGCGGAGGACAGAGACCGTTTTGACGCGCTCCTTGAAAAGTTCTCCATAAAGCGTCCCCGCGGCTGCGGAGTGAATAGCGAGGGGGAGGCAATGGAAGCGGCAAAGCGTCTGGGTTATCCCGTGCTGCTGCGACCTTCATATGTTATCGGCGGTCAGAATATGACTATCGTTCATGACGAAGAGCATCTTAAACGCTATATGCGCCGTATTCTGTCCGGGGGCATAGAAAATCCGGTGCTTGTGGACAAATATATGATGGGCTCGGAGCTTGAGGTGGATGTTATTTCCGACGGCGAGGATGTGCTGATTCCCGGCATTATGCAGCATATTGAGCGCGCAGGAGTTCACAGCGGAGACTCCGTGGCGGTGTACCCGCCATATAATCTCAGCGACGCTATGCGCCGCAAGGTGGTGGACTGCTCCGTCCGCCTTGCCCTTTCTCTGGGCACAAAGGGACTTGTAAATATCCAGTATCTTATATATCAGAACGAGCTGTATGTGATTGAGGTAAATCCCAGAGCCTCCCGCACCGTGCCTTATATCAGCAAGGTGACCGGAGTGCCTATGGTGGAGCTTGCTACAAAGGTTATGACCGGCACTCCCGTACGGGAGCTGGGCTACGGCACGGGACTTTACAAAACGCCGCCGTATGTGGCGGTAAAGGTGCCTGTGTTCTCCTATGAAAAGCTGACCGACGCCAATTCCTATCTGGGTCCCGAAATGAAATCCACGGGAGAGGTGCTGGGAATAGGAAGGACTATGCACGAGGCGCTGTTCAAGGGACTTGTGTCGGCGGGAATAGAGCCGAGGGCGCCGATTCCGGGCAAGGATGTAAGCGTATTTATTAGCGTTGAACAGCACGACCTTTTAGAGGTTTTGTCCCTTGCGGAAAAGCTCAGCGAAATCGGAATGAAGCTGTATGCTACTCCCGACACCGCAAACGCAATTATGAGTCTTGGCATAGATGTAAAGACCGTGGCGTCGGCGGACGAAAGTGAGGAAATATTCTCCCTTCTGAAAGAGGGCAAAATATCCTATATCGTATATACGGGAGCCGCGTACGATTCCACGGTGGAGACATATATCAGGCTGCACCGCGCCGCCATGCAGGAGCATGTGCCCTGCTTTACCTCCCTTGACACCGCAAATGTGCTTGCCGATATAATCTCTGCGGGCTACCGCCTTGACAACACGGAGCTTGTGGATATAAACCATATGAGGGGCGAGCGCGCCGTGCTGCGGTTTGCAAAAATGGAGGCGTCGGGAGACGACTATATCTTTGCGGAAAACTTCTCAGGTGAGATCACCTGCCCCGAGTCTCTGTGCGTAAGTCTTTGCGACCGTCACTACGGCATCGGCGGCTACGGACTTATCCTGCTTGAAAAAAGCGACAGGGCAGATTGCCGTATGAGAGTATACAACCGTGACGGAAGCGTGGGTCAGACTGCGGGCAACAGCCTGCGCAGCGTGGGTAAGTATTTATACGACAAGGGCATTGTGCGCCGCGACACGGCGTGGGTGGAAACGGAAAGCGGCATTAAAGAGTTGAAGCTGTCTCTCTGTGACGGCGCCGTATCTTCCGTAAGCGTAAATATGGGACGGGCGGATTTTTCACCCGCGTCCCTGCCGTGCACTCTGCCCTGCGAGAGGGCGGTGGATGTGCCGCTTACGGTGGGCGGACGGGATTACCGCGTCACCTGCGTTTCCGTGGGAAATCCTCATTGCGTGGTATTCTGTGACCGTGTGGACACCTTGCCGCTTTCGGATATCGGACCTTTGTTTGAAAACGCGCCGGAGTTTCCGGAGCGCACAAACACGGAGTTTGTGCGGGTGGTAAATCCCGTTACTTTGAAAATGCGCGTTTACGAGCGGGGCAACGGCGAAACATACGCCTGCGGCAGCGGAGCCTGCGCCGCGGCTGCCGCCGCCGTGGAAAACGGTTATTGCCTTAAAGGTGAGGATATAACGGTGAAGACCCGCGGCGGAGACCTTACGGTGCGCTGTACGGACGACGGCATTGTCCTTACGGGCGGTACGGAGCTTATTTTTACGGGCGAGCTTCGGTACTGAGCTGTTTATTATTTCAAAATTTCAAAAGCGTCTGCGGTTGACCGCGGGCGCTTTTTGCGCCGTCTCGGCAATATTTATATTTGTGCTTGTTTTTTGACTGTTTTTTCTCTGTTTTTCACGGAGGGAAAAGGTCTTTTTTGTGTTGACTTTTTCCGGCGGCCGTGGTAATATATTATTGCAGTTATAAATGCGAAGTCCTTTGCGACTGACGGAAAAAGTGGAGTTTACCACGGAGAAACAAAGGATTATAAAGCCGACCGTCTGGGCGCACCTACCTTTACGCGGTAAGTGCGCCCTTTTTGAGTCTGCCTTAGTCTTATATGGAGGTATAATATGAAAAAAATCGCCGTGATTATGGGCAGCGACAGCGATATGCCCGTGGTCGAAAGAGCTATTGATGTGCTGAAGCAGTTCGGGGTACCCTACGAGGTTCATATCTTTTCCGCACACCGAACGCCCGAGGAAGCGGCTCTTTTCACAAAAAGTGCGCGCAGAAACGGTTTCGGCGCCATAATCGCAGCCGCAGGAATGGCGGCTCATCTTGCCGGAGCAATTGCGGCAAATACCACGCTCCCCGTTGTCGGAATACCCGTAGCTTCCGGTGGCATGGGCGGTATTGACGCGCTGCTGTCCACTGTTCAGATGCCTTCCGGAATACCGGTAGCCACCGTGGCGGTGAACGGAGCCGCCAATGCCGCTCTTTTGTGTATACAAATGCTGGCAATCGAGGACGCCGACCTGGCGGCGGCTCTTGACGCAAAAAGAGAAACCGACAAAAATAAAGTTCTTGAGAAAGACGCGGCGCTTCAGGATAACTTAAATAAATAATAAAAAGCAAAAATCACATAAAAAGGAGTCAAAAAGATGAAAAAGTGCGAACAGCTCTACGAGGGAAAGGCAAAAAAGGTTTTTGCCACGGAGGATAAAGACTATGTTATCGTGTCCTACAAGGACGACGCTACCGCTTTCGACGGACTGAAAAAGGGCGTTATCGAGGGCAAGGGCGCGGTGAACAACCGTATGTCAAACTATCTTATGCAGTATCTCAGTGAAAACGGTGTTCCCACTCACTTCGTTGAGGAGCTTTCCGAACGCGAGACTGTTGTGAGACGGGTGGAAATAGTACCCCTTGAGGTTATTGTAAGAAATATCTCCGCAGGCTCCTTCTCCAAGCGCTACGGTGTTGAGGAGGGCATCGTATTCGACAGCCCTACGGTGGAGTTTTCCTATAAAAACGACGATTTGCACGATCCTCTTATAAACTCCTATCAGGCGCTTGCGCTGAAGCTCGCAACCAGAGAGGAAATTGACTCCATAATCGCCATGGCGCTGAAGGTCAACAGCCTGCTGAAGGATTATTTCCTGAAGATCGGCGTAAAGCTTGTGGACTTCAAGCTTGAGTTCGGACGCACCTCCGACGGCGCGGTTATCCTTGCGGACGAGATTTCTCCCGATACCTGCCGCTTCTGGGACGCAGAGACAAATATGAAGCTTGACAAGGACCGCTTCCGCCGTGACTTAGGCGGAGTTGAGGACGCTTACCGCGAAATGATGAACCGCGTTTTCGGAGATAACAATGGCTGAACTCAGAGAAGAATGCGGCGTATTCGGAGTTTTCTCCCCGGTTGAAACCGATGTCGCCATGGATTCGTATTACGGTCTGTTTGCGCTGCAGCACAGGGGACAGGAAAGCTGCGGCATAGTTGTCAACGACGACGGACTGTTTCACACATATAAGGACGAGGGGCTTGTGGGCAAGGTGTTCACGCCCGATGTGCTTGCGTCACTGGGACACGGCACCATGGCGGTGGGTCACGTCCGCTACGGTACTACGGGCGGCGGCGGAAGAAGCAACGCTCAGCCTGTAGTGGTCAATCATATCAAAGGCCGTATGGCTCTGGCGCACAACGGAAATCTTGTAAATTCCTATGAGCTGCGCTCCGAGCTTGAAATGCGCGGCGCCATATTTCACACTACCAGCGATACCGAGGTCATTTCCTATATAATCACACAGGAGCGGCTTCAGTCCGCTTCAATTCAGGAAGCGGTGGCAAAAGCAATGCGCCGTATACGGGGAGCATATTCTCTTGTAATAATGTCTCCCGCAAAGCTTATTGCCGTAAGAGACCCCAACGGATTCAGACCGCTTTGCTACGGCAAAAAGGAGGACGGTACATATGTTATCGCCTCCGAAAGCTGTGCCCTTGATTCCATAGGCGCTGAGTTTATCAGAGATGTGGAGCCGGGTGAGATACTGGTGTTCTCAAAAGAGGGCATACAGTCTATTAAAGACGCCTGCGGAAGCAGCGTACATTCGCCGTGCATTTTTGAGTATATTTATTTTTCCCGTCCGGATTCCGTTATTGACGGTATCTCCGTTCATGAGTGCAGGCTGAGAGCGGGAGAGCTTCTGGCTGAGGAGCTTCCCGTGGAGGCGGATGTGGTGGTGGGCGTGCCCGATTCGGGACTTGACGCCGCCGTCGGCTACTCGAAACGGTCGGGAATACCCTATGAAATGGGCTTTATCAAAAACAAATATATAGGGCGCACCTTTATTTCCCCCGGTCAGTCTGCAAGACAGGACGGGGTGAAGATAAAGCTTAACCCCATATCAAGCGTGGTGCGCGGCAAGCGGGTTGTCATGGTGGACGATTCCATCGTGCGCGGTACCACCAGCAGAAGAATTGTAAAGCTTCTGCGCGATGCCGGAGCTACCGAAGTACATCTGCGCGTTTCCGCGCCGCCGTTTCTCAATCCCTGTTACTACGGTACGGATATAGATTCCCGCGACTGTCTTATTGCCTGCAGTTGCACCCTTGATGAAATAAGGGAGAGTATCGGCGCAGACACTCTGGCATATCTGAGCCTTGAAAATCTGCCCCGTATGCTGGGCGCGGACGGAGGATGCAGCTTCTGCTCCGCCTGCTTCAGCGGAAAATATCCTACGGAAATTCCTACGGACACACATAAAAATCGGTTTGAACAAAAAATTTCGGAAAAGGGAGATTTGTGAAGATGAAAAACAGCCGCAGTGAAAGCTACGCGGCGGCGGGGGTAGACATTACCGCCGGCTACCGCGCAGTAGAGCTTATGAAGGCTCACATAGCAAAGACCGTAACACCCGGCGTATGCTCGGATCTGGGAGGCTTCGGCGGACTTTTTGAGCTTGACCTTACCGGAATAAAGAAGCCTGTGCTGGTAAGCGGCACGGACGGCGTCGGCACAAAGCTGAAGCTGGCGTTTCTTACGGACAGGCACGACACGGTGGGCATCGACTGCGTTGCCATGTGCGTAAACGATATTATCTGCTGCGGTGCAAAGCCGCTGTTCTTCCTCGATTACATCGCCTGCGGCAAAAACATTCCCGAGAGAATTGCCGATATTGTCAAAGGAGTTGCCGAGGGCTGTGTGCAGAGCGGAGCCGCGCTTATAGGCGGCGAGACTGCGGAAATGCCCGGCTTTTATCCCGAGGACGAATACGACCTTGCGGGTTACTGCACGGGTGTGGTTGACAAGGACAAAATAATTGATGTCAGTAAAATGAAAGAGGGAGATGTGATTATCGCTCTCCCCTCGTCGGGTGTTCACTCAAACGGCTTTTCTCTGGTGCGCAAGGTATTCGATGTTGAAAATTCCGACATCAAATCCCCTGTTTCGGAGCTTGGCGGAAAGTCCGTGGGAGAAACGCTTCTTACCCCTACAAAGATTTATGTAAAGCCTGTTCTCTCGCTGCTTGAAAAGGTGAATGTCAAGGGAATATCCCACATTACCGGGGGCGGCTTCTACGAGAACATTCCCAGAAGCATTCCCGAAGGACTGTGCGCAAAAATCGACAGAAGCGCTGTTCGCATACTTCCCATATTTGAGCTTATTGCAAAGCGCGGAAATATCAGCGAGCGCGATATGTTCAACACCTTCAATATGGGTGTGGGAATGAGCATCGTCGTTTCGAAAGAGGACGCGGACATGGCGCTTTCCGTTTTGCGCGAGAGCGGCGAGGACGCTTACATCATCGGAGAAATTATAAAGTCAGACGACAGGATAGTTATATGCTGAACAAATTTCTTTCCGGAGTTTGCGCGGGAATTCTCATTGCCGTAGGAGGCACTGTTTACCTTTCCTGCGATAACAAATACGTAGGCGCGGTGCTGTTTTCCGTAGCTCTCCTTTGTATCTGCCTGAAAGGGTACTCACTCTTTACGGGCAAAATAGGATTTATTCCGGAAAAGCACGGCAGGGAAGAATTATCCGTCCTTTTTCTGGGGCTTCTCGGCAATGCGGCGGCGGTTTTTGTCTGCGGATTAATTTTGAATATTGCTCTCCCCGCCTTGGGAGAGACTGCGGCTGAGGCGTGCTCGTCAAAGCTGTGTCAGCCCTTATATTCATCGCTTGTACGCAGTATCTTCTGCGGCATACTTATGTACCTTGCCGTCAGCATTTACCGGGATCGGGGAAAGCTTATAGGAATTCTGTTCTGTATCCCCGTATTTATACTGTGCGGTTTTGAGCATTCCGTTGCCGATATGTTTTATTTTGCCCTTTCGGGAAAGGCAACGCTTCGGACTTTCGCCTTTTTGGGAACGGTTCTTGCAGGCAATTCCGCAGGTGCAATGCTTCTCCCCATACTCGGAGGTAAACTGAAAAATGAAAAACAAAGCTGATATTGCGGTGCTGGTTTCCGGCGGCGGCACAAATTTACAGGCATTGATAGACGCCGAGAAAAGCGGAATACTTAAAAGCGGCAAAATCAAACTGGTGATTTCCAATAAGGAGGGCGCATACGCCCTTGAAAGAGCGAAATGCGCCGGGATTCCCGCTTCTGTTATTGTGAAAAAGCAGTTTTCCAATCAAAGTGAGTTTGAAAATGCGCTTATCGGTGAACTTGAGAAAAACGGTATCGACCTTATAATCCTTGCGGGATTTATGTCCATACTCTCCGAAAAATTCACCTCCCGCTACCCCGAACGAATCATAAATGTTCACCCCTCCCTTATTCCGTCTTTCTGCGGAGAGGGATACTACGGACTGCATGTTCACGAGGCGGCGCTGGAGCGGGGCGTAAAAGTGACGGGCGCTACGGTGCATTTTGTAAATGAAATTACCGACGGCGGCAGGATAATACTGCAAAAAGCGGTGAATGTAGAAGACGGCGACACGCCCGAAACTCTGCAAAAGCGGGTCATGGAGGAGGCGGAATGGATACTGCTCCCCCGTGCCGCTGAGCTTGTTTCGCAAAGAATAGTTACGGAAAGGGAAAATGAAAAATGAATGTATACGAAACTTTGACCGTGGGAGAGAGACTTTACGGAAATCCATACGCGGGACGCGGTATAGTCATAGGCAAGAGTGCTTGCGGCAAAAAGGCGGCTGTGGCGTATTTTATAATGGGCAGAAGCGAAAACAGCCGCAACCGTGTGTTTACCCTGCGCGGCGGGGAGCTGTTTACGGAGCCTTTTGACTCATCGAAAGTAAGCGACCCCTCGCTTATAATTTACCGTGCTCTTTGTTCAAAAGACAACCGGCTTATCGTGACAAACGGCGACCAGACGGACACGGTATACGACGGCCTTTGCGCCGGAAAAGGCTTCAGCGAGGCTTTGTCAAGCCGCTCCTTTGAGCCGGACTGCCCCAATTTTACCCCCAGAATAAGCGGTATGCTTACTTTTGAAAACGGCGATTTTACATATGAGATAAGTATTCTGAAAAGCAACGATCCCGACGGAGAGGGCTGTGCGCGCTACACTTTTTCGTATCCCTCAAAGGCGGGGCTCGGACATTTTATCCACACATATGTGACGGACGGCGAGCCGCTGCCTACTTTTCAGGGCGAGCCTGAGAGGGTAAGCATCCCCGACAGTATCGACGCTTTCTGCGAGGATATATGGAACAGCCTTGACTCAGATAACAGAATTTCACTGTATGTAAGATATACCGACCTTGCCGACGGCAGTACGGAAGACAGACTTATAAACAGAAACACCCGCTGAAAGATTTTTCGGCTTTGAATACTGCTAAAATAGTAAAGGAAATAAAGGAAAATGAAAGAATTTGAGCTTAAATACGGCTGCAACCCCAATCAGAAGCCTGCCCGCATTTATATGGAAGAGGGAGAACTGCCCATTACGATTCATTGCGGCAGACCCGGCTATATAAATTTTCTCGACGCATTCAATTCCTGGCAGCTTGTGAAGGAACTGAGGGAGGCAACGGGACTTCCCGCAGTGTCTTCTTTCAAGCATGTGAGCCCCACCTCGGCGGCGGTAGGTCTGCCGCTGTCCGATACGCTGAAAAAGGCGTGCTTTGTGGACGATATTCCGGAGCTTGACGCCTCTCCCCTTGCCTGCGCATACGCCCGCGCAAGAGGAACCGACAGAATGTGCTCTTTCGGCGACTGGGTGGCGCTGTCCGATGTGTGCGATGTGACTACCGCGCTTCTTATAAAGCGTGAGGTTTCCGACGGTATCATTGCTCCCGGATATGAGCCCGAAGCGCTTGAAATTCTCAAAACAAAGAGAAAGGGCAGCTACAATATAGTTGAGATCGACCCTGACTATGTCCCCGCTCCCGTAGAGCGCAAGCAGGTTTACGGCATCACCTTTGAGCAGGGAAGAAACAATTTTGAAATAAGCGAAGCTCTGCTTCATAATATAGTGACCGAAAACAAATCGCTGCCCGAGAGCGCCGCAAGAGACCTTATTATTTCGCTTATCACCCTGAAATACACACAGTCAAATTCCGTCTGTTACGCTTACGGCGGACAGGCAATAGGCGTGGGCGCGGGTCAGCAGTCCAGAATACATTGTACAAGACTTGCAGGCGGCAAGGCGGATACATGGTTCCTCCGTCAGCACGACAAGGTGCTGTCACTGCCGTTTCTTCCCACTCTCGGCAGGGCGGACAGAGACAATGTTATTGACGGCTATATAAACAAAAACGAAGAGGATGTGTGCGCCGACGGCGTATGGCAGAAATACTTCACCACCCGTCCCGAGCCTCTCAGCGATGGTGAAGCCAAAGAGTACCTCTCCAAAGTCAGCGGAGTGTCGCTTGGCTCTGACGCCTTCTTCCCCTTCGGTGACAATGTGGAGCGGGCACACCGCAGCGGCGTTGCCTATATCGCTC
>JBJDYY010000058.1:0-5202 GCA_051867715.1 Candidatus Avispirillum sp. | reverse complement strand
GCAGTGCGCATCACGTTCCGCAAGGAACGCATCACTCAAAAAAGTCTCTTTTGTCCGTAGACAAAAGAGACTTTTTTGTTGGTGGAGGTGTGGGAATCGAACCCACGACACTTTTTCATATTATATCACAGAATACCCCTCTTTGCAAATAAGTGATAAGTGATGCCGCTGCGCTGTGATAGGTGATACGATGCGTTCCGCACACGCGCCGAAGGCGTGCATCACAGGCGAAGCCGCATCACGCACGCAGTGCGCTTCACGTTCCGCAAGGAACGCATCACTCAAAAAAGTCTCTTTTGTCCGAGAGACAAAAGAGACTTTTTTGTTGGTGGGCCATCAAGGACTCGAACCTTGGACCGACCGGTTATGAGCCGGTAGCTCTAACCAACTGAGCTAATGGCCCGCTTAGACGGTATTACTGATTTTATCATAGCTTCCCGCGTTTGTCAACACATTTTCAAAGATTTTTCGCTTCTGCTTGCAAACGGGGCGCCCATGCTCACTTCCCCGTAACCGATACCGCCGCAAAGCCTCACCGAAGTATCATATTTATCCCGGCGATAACCACCAGCACCGCAAAAACCGTTTTCAGTGCCGCCGTGTCCAGCCTGTCCGTAAGAAAAGCGCCGGAGATTCCTCCCGCCATTGCGGGCAGCACCAATACGGGGAAAATATCCCAGCTGAAATGCCCCCTGCCGGAATAAGTGACGGCGGACACCACGCACAGCGGAAGCACCGCCGCCACCACGCAGGCGAAATTGTCCCGCGCTCCCCTGTCGCTTCTGTCGGGATTGAGGCGGGAAAACATCCATAAAAGAATAATTCCGCCACCCGCGCCCAGAAATCCGTTTACAAGACCCGCCGCAGCTCCCGAAAGTGCCGCCGTAAGCAACGCTTTTCTGCTTTTTTTGTCCGTTTTTACAGTCATTTCAATGCCCCTGACTTTCAGCGCCCCGCCGCTTTGAATTTCCTTATTTTATCAAATCTATTGAATTTCGGCGCCTTGTTTGATATAATTATTATGAGTTTTTATGTTTATATGAAATTATTATACCCGACGGTGCAATTTTTATCGTAAAGCTGTCCAATACTTAACTGCGGCATTGTGTGACCGTCGGAGGAAAGGAATAAAATAATGGCACAGAAAAAAGGCACGGCAACGGCGCGCAAAAAAAGCGCGGGAGCCGGTGCGAAAAATAATAAAAACACTCAAAAGGAAACTGCGGCGGCAAAAGAGCGCAGACGCGCCCTTTGGTCGCAGATACTCCCCTATATCCTGATTGTGGCGGCAATACTTTTGGTAATCTGCTTTTTCACGGGCAGCTCCAAGGACCCCGGCATCGTCACAAAGGCTATATATAACGTGCTCACCGGTATATTCGGCGGCGCGGCCTTTGTCATTCCCGCGTTTTTAGTATTTGCGGCGCTTGTAGAGCTTTTTGACCGCGGCGAGGATATAATCGGACTACGCACCGTCTTTGCGGTGGTGTCCGCAGTGCTGATTTCGGTGCTTCTTGAGATAATCTCGCCCGTTTCAAGCTTTGCCGTGGGAGAAATGTTCAGCCGCGGCACCGCGCTTTCCGGAGGAGGCGTCGTTGGAGGACTTATAGGAGAAGCGTTTCTGGTATGCTTCAAAACTGCGGGCTCCTATGTTATCGTCATAGCCGCCCTGATTCTGTCCGTACTGCTTTGCGCCGGACTTACTCCCAAATACCTGTTTGTCTATTTTTCTTATAAAATAAAGGAAGCAAAAGAGCGCAGACAGCAGCGTGAGACTGAGGAAAAGACCCATCCCGCCGCTTTCAGAGACCCCGGCGAGATACCGCAGAAGTACGGCATCGACGAGACTACCGGCGAAGTGCTTGAAGGCGACTTTGCGGACACTCCGGACGAAGCATACCCCGCGGCAGAGCCGGACTACGAGCTTCGCGGTGACATACCCGCCCCCGCAGGGCGGCGCAGACACCGTTTTGATACGGATGTGCCCCTTGACGACGAATACCCCTCCCCCGAAGCGGAGCCGGAGGAGAGCGAGGAAGAAAAGAGAGAAAGACTTAACGGCGTCATATACGAGGAAGTTATGAGACGCGCGCGGGAGACAAAGACCCGCGCCGAGCTTGACGCCGAAGCCGCCCTGTTCAGAGACGGCGAGGAAAGCATATCCCCCGTATCTCCCGCGGCGGATGCGGAGAGCGCCGACCCCGAGGGAGCGGAGCTTATAGACCGCATAGCAGACGCCTATCTTGGTCGGGGCAGCGGTGACGGCGACAGCGGCGCGGCTCCCCTGTCCGTAAAGCGCTCAAAAGTAGCCTCCCCTGCCGGAAATCCTGTGCAGATACCCATGGAAATACCCAAACCGGAGTATAAATTTCCTCCCATCGAGCTTTTGTCGGAAGCGGAAAACAAAAAGAACGACAATATCCGCGAGGAGCTTCACGATAACGCCGCAAAGCTTGTAAGCGTGCTTGCAAGCTTCAATGTAAAAACAAGGATAGTGGGCGTGTCCCGCGGTCCCACAGTTACCCGCTACGAGCTTTTGCCCGAAGCGGGCATCAGAGTCCGCTCCATAGCAAACCTTGTGGACGATATTGCCCTTAACCTTGCAACGGGCGGCGTCCGTATTGAGGCGCCCATACCCGGCAAAGCAGCGGTAGGCATAGAGGTGCCCAACAAACAGCCGGAGACCGTGTACCTGCGCTCCCTCATAACCACCGACAACTTCAAGAACAGCAGCAGCAAGATCACCACCTGTCTGGGACGGGACGTGGCGGGAGACCCCATAATCATGGATATTAAGAAAATGCCCCACCTCCTTATCGCAGGTGCAACGGGCATGGGAAAATCCGTGTGTATCAACTGCCTGCTCATATCCCTTTTGTATAAGGCAAAGCCCGAGGAAGTAAAGCTTATCCTCATCGACCCCAAAAAAGTGGAGTTCGGCATATATAACGGACTTCCTCACCTGCTGGTGCCCGTGGTCAGCGACCCGAAAAAGGCGGCGGGCAGCCTGACATGGGCGGTAAACGAAATGGAGCGCCGCTTCGGACTTATTGAGTCCGTGGGAGTGCGCGACATAGAAAGCTACAACGAAATAACCAAAAACGATCCCGAAAGGGAATATATGCCGCAAATTGTCATAGTAATCGACGAGCTTGCCGACCTTATGGCCACCGCGCCCGACGATGTGGAGACCTCCATTGCGCGCCTTGCGGCAAAGGCGAGAGCCGCAGGCATGCATCTTGTAATAGGCACACAGCGTCCCTCGGTTGACGTTATCACGGGAGTAATCAAGGCAAATATCCCCTCCCGTATCGCCTTCACCGTGGCAAGCCAGGTAGACTCCCGCACCATAATCGACAAGAGCGGCGCGGAAAATCTTATCGGCCGCGGAGATATGCTGTATAACCCCGTGGGCTCCTCAAAGCCCATAAGAGTTCAGGGCGCTTTCGTTTCCGAAAAGGAAGTGGACGCCGTGGTAAGCTATATCAAGAAGACCAACGCGGCAAACGGCGCCGAGTACAGCGACGATGTAATGAAGCAGATAGAAGCCGAAGCGGCAATGTGCGGCGTCAAAAAGGGCAGCGGCGGAGCAGCGGCGGCGTCTGCGGGCGGTGACGAGAGCGATCCCCTTATGGATCAGGCTCTGGAGGTCGCTTTCGAGAGCGGAAAAATTTCCACCTCCCTGCTTCAGCGCAGACTGTCCGTAGGCTACGGCAGAGCCGCGAAAATAATCGACAAAATGGAGCAGCTTGGCTATGTCAGCGCCCCCGACGGTCAGAAGCCGAGAGAGCTGCGCATAACAAAGCAGGAGTATATGGAGCTTTGCGCAAAGGGCGGCGCCGAGGACGAAGAGTAAAACGCGACCTGATTTGCATATAAGGCTCCTGCCCGAACAGCTACTCGCTTTCGGACACTTTCCCCCAAAAACCTACGGAAGGAACAAAGAGTTTCTGAATTTATGGGCAGATTTATTGTCATAGAAGGTCTTGACGGCAGCGGAAAGACCACACAAAGCGAAATGCTTGTCCGATGGCTGAAAGAGCGCGGGCAAAAGGTCAGAGCCCTGAGCTTCCCCCGCTACGGCGAAAAAAGCTGTACGCTGGTGGAAATGTATCTGGGCGGAGAGCTTGGCAGCGACCCGGACAGCGTCAACGGCTACGCATCCTCCGTGTTTTTCGCGGCAGACAGATATATAAGCTATGTTACCGACTGGAAAAAGGACTACGAGGACCCTGACTGTACCGTTGTGGCGACCCGCTTCACCACGGCAAACGCCTACCATCAGCTTTCAAAGCTTGAAGAGAGCAAATGGGAGGATTTTCGCCGCTGGCTGTACGATTTTGAGTTTGACAGGCTGGGACTTCCCCACCCGGACAGCGTTGTGCTGTTGTCCATGGATCCCTCTGTTTCCTCGGGAAACGTGCGGGAGAGAAGCCGCGAGACGGGACAGAAAATGGACATTCATGAGTGTGACGCCGACTATTTGCGCCGCTGTCACAAAGCGGCGTCCTACGCCGCCGAAAAAGGCGGCTGGAGTGTGGTGGAATGTGCCCCCGAGGGCGTTCTTCTCTCCAGAGAGGAAATATTTGAAAAGGTGCGCGCAGCCCTTGACCTGTAAGGCTCGCCACGCATACGCCGCAGATATGCGGATTTAAGAATAAGTACTGAGGAGTTGATATAAAATGGTATACCTGTTTCTGGCAGAGGGCTTTGAAGAAGTTGAAGCGCTGACCCCCGTTGACCTTCTGCGCCGCGCAGGCATTGAGCTTGTGACGGTAGGCGTGGGAAGCCGCACCGTAAAGGGCGCCCACGGTATATCCGTCTGCGCGGATATTTCGGAGGCTGAGGCGCTTTCCACCCTTGAAAAAGGCGAGAGCGCGGACGCGGTAATACTTCCCGGCGGTATGCCCGGCACTCTCAATCTTGAAGCAAGCAAAACCGTATCCCGCTATATTGAAAAGGCGCAGGAAAGCGGAGCCGTAATCGCGGCTATCTGCGCCGCCCCGTCAATTCTGGGAAAACGCGGACTTCTGAGGGAAAAGCGCGCCGTATGCTATCCCGGCTTTGAGGACGCTCTTGAGGGCGCGGAAATCGTAAACTGCGGCGTAGTGCGCGACGGAAGATATATATGCGGCAGAGCCGCGGGAAGCGCACTTCCCTTTGCGCTGGAAATAATAAAAGCAATGAAGGGAGAGGAGACCG
>JBJDYY010000057.1:0-5245 GCA_051867715.1 Candidatus Avispirillum sp. | reverse complement strand
AGAACTTCAGCTTCCCAAGCTGACCACGCGGGTTCGATTCCCGTCATCTGCTCCAGAAAAGAACCCGCATTTGTCGTAGACAAATGCGGGTTCTTTTTAACTAAGTGTGCCTTGCGGCACGAGAAGCGCACTCCGTGCGTGAAGCGATGCTTCGCATCGTGAAGTGCCTGCGGGCGTGGGTGGCACACTTAACTTCACGTTGTGCGAAGCACAATGCTTCACAGCGGCATCGCCGCTGCTTCACTTGGCGAAGCCAAACTTCACATAATGCCGAAAAAAGCACTTGCAGAAGCAAGTGCTTTTTTCAATGCCATCCGCCCTCGGCGGATGATATATGCCTGCGGCATATGAAAGAACGGCACTTCTGCAAAAAAACAATAAAAAATATTGAGAAAGTGTATTCAAAGCCGGAAAAATATGTTACTATAGTTTATAAACTCAGCACATGGAGGCAAACCGTGAAAAAAACCGTTCCCGTAATACTTGATACCGACATCGGCAGTGACATTGACGATACCTGGGCACTGGCGATGGCGCTGAAAAGTCCCGAAATTGATTTGAAGCTTGTAACCGTTACCGAATTTGATGTTGTGTATCAGGCAAAGCTTGCCGCAAAAATGCTGGAAATTGCCGGCAGAAGCGATATTCCCGTAGGCATCGGCATTTCCGGAAACAAATTTGAAAACAACTGCTTAATCAGAGACTGGGTGGAAGACTATGATCTGTCGTCATATCCCAATGTGCGTGAAGACGGCGTGCAGGCAATTATCGACACGGTCATGGCAAGCGACGAAAAAGTTACCATTCTGGCAATCGGCGCTTTCAGAAACCTTGCCGCCGCAGTTGAACGCGAGCCGCGCATCAAGGAAAAATCGAAAATTCTCGGCGTTTGCGCCAACATTTACAACGGCGCGTTCCGCGGAATGAACTGGCATCCCCCTCTCGGCAGAGAGAGCAACATCTGGTGCAGCCTTGAAGCCTTCCGCCGCTCCGCCGGCGTTGAAGGCTGGGAGACGGAAATAGTCCCTCTGGATCTTACCGGCTGTACGGTGCTTAATGCGGAGCGGTATGCAAAGGTCAAAGCATACGGCGAAAAAGACCCTCTCATAAAGGCGGTTATGGAGAACACCGAAATCTGGTACAAAAATATCGGCTATGAATTCCACGGTGAAAGCTCCTGCCTTTTTGATACCGTGGGCGTTTATGCGGCGTTTACCCACGAAAACATGAACTATCAGCGCCTGCCCATATATGCAAACGATGACTGTATTACCCTTATCGACCCCACCCTGGGCAAGGAGATGGATGTTGCCATCACCTGGGACGACAAAGACAGGTTTTACAAATTCCTTGTGGCAAGGCTCTGCGACGAGATATAAGCCGCTTTTACAGACCTGCAGCAAAAAAACACAAAATACAGGGAGAGAGTTATGGAAATATTCAAGCCTGAAGTTGAGCACTTCAGAGTAAACTGCATTAAAGGCAACTTTTTCAGATATAACGGATGGCCTACGGTCTGCAGGGACGATCGCGGCGTGCTTTATGCCACGGCGTCATCCTACCGTATGTCACATGTCGACCCTTTCGGAAAAAACTGTATGTATATGAGCTATAACGAGGGCAGGACATGGACCCCGCCTATGGTTGTAAACGACTCATATATCGACGACAGAGACACGGGCATCACATATTGCAAAAACGGCAGGATGATCATGACATGGTTCAGTGAATGTCCCGAAAACTGCTGGGATCATCTTGACGGCTGCGAATGGTTTAACCGTGCCGATGTTCAGGCAGTAAACGGAATATCAAAAGCTTTGAAAATCATAACTCCCGAAGTATACGGTAAATTTCGGGGCTCGTTCGTCAAGGTCTCCGAGGACTACGGCGTAACATGGTCAGATCCCATAAGAGTTCCCGTGACAAGTCCGCACGGCGTATGCTGCTGCGGTGACGGACTCATGGTTTATATGGGCAAGCAGATGAATCCCCGCTACGGTTCAAATGATCCTATTGCGGTTTACTCAAGCTGTGACGGCGGGTACACATGGAGATACTCGGGCGAGGTTCCTCTGGGAGAGGGGCTTGAAGGCTATAACAGTATGCACGAGCCCCATGTAACAGAGCTGCCTGACGGACGCCTTATGGGAGCAATTCGGGTTCATACTGCGGAGTTTTACACATCCTTCGTCACATTTTCCGACGATAGGGGAAAGACATGGTCAACGCCCAAACGCATAGCCGAAATCGACGGCGCTCCCCCTCATCTCATGGTACACAGCAGCGGTGCCGTAATATGCACATACAGCTGCAGGACTTGGGGAGTAATGGGCGAGAGAGCAGTGGTCAGCTACGACAACGGCGAGACCTGGACGGAGGATTACGAGCTGGATATGCGGGTAAGCCCCAATCAGCATGATTTAGGCTATCCCGCCTCGGTAGAGCTCTCCGACGGAAGTATATACACCGTGTATTATCAGGCCTCCGGCGATGAGGATATGACAAGCATTCTCGCAACCAAATGGCGGCTTAACAACAAATAAGGATTTTTCAGGCAGAAAATAGGGAGATAAGTTTGAAAGTAAAGCAAGCGTGTATCGCACGCGAGCTGTTTCAAACCCTATTTGTGTCTTGCCGCCAAAAAGGGCGGCATCATTTTCCAAAGCCTTGGGGCTTTGGAAAACCACCACAAATCAACGAAAGGCATGGTCATAATTATGAAGATAATAGTTCCGGAGGTACAGTACGGTTTCGTAAACCAACCGAGAGACAATTTTTTCAAGCACAGCGGATGGCCCAGCGTCTGCAAGGACGAGCGCGGCATTCTTTACGCAGGCGCGTCTTCCATGCGTCTTTCCCATGTGGACCCCTGCGGAAAAAACTGTATGTTTATGAGCTATAACGGGGGCAGAACATGGACCCCGCCGATTATTGTAAATGACTCTTACGGAGACGACCGTGATGTGGGTCTTTGCTATATGGGCGGCGGAAAGCTTCTTATGAGCTGGTTTACATCGGCTCCGGTTAACTATATGCAGGAGATTACGGAGTACGATTTCTACGGAGAGGCAGCCCATGAAATTCTCTGCGGTTGGATAGAAGGCTGGAAAAAGCTTCCGCAGGAGGAATATGCAAAGCTGGATGCATATTATGTAAAAGTATCCGAGGATTACGGCGTAACATGGTCCGAGCCCATAAAAATCCCCGTGACCTGTCCTCACGGCCCCTCGCTTTGCAAAGACGGCACACTTGTTTTTATGGGCAAACAGTATTTCGACAGCGAAAAGGCTATTAAAGTCTACACAAGCCGCGATAACGGATATACATGGGAGTATGCGTCAACGGTCAAGCCCTCTCCCGACATCACAAACGACAATATGCACGAGCCTCATGTGATCGAGCTTCCCGGCGGCAGACTTTTGGGTGCTATCCGCGTTCACGGAAGAAGCGTTTCTCCCGAATCCACGGTTTATACAACATACTCCGACGACAAAGGCAAAACATGGTCCGAGCCTGTCTGCACGGGATTTGACGGTCTGCCCCCGCAGCTTATGGTACACAGCAGCGGCGCGGTCATCTGCTCGTACTGCTGCAGAACGGCGGGACACAGAAGTCAGAGAGCCGCGGTCAGCTACGACAACGGCGAAACATGGACGGAGGATTATGTTCTGGATCACAGGGTATGCGGTTATCCCGACATGGGATATCCCTGCTCCGTCGAGCTTGAAGACGGCGCTATACTTACGGTCTATTACCAGCCCCACCCCGAAAAGAAGCATCCCTGCATCCAATACGCAAAATGGCGCCTCGGATATCAGGAACTTCTCAGAGACTAACAGGGAAACGGCAGACAATCTTTTTCGCAGACAACCGATATACTGCAAGTTTTTTTGAACATTAAGCGGAGGTCATATGATATTTCCTACAAAAGAAATTACGCTAAAGGACGGGAGAGGGGCGGTTTTGAGAAGCCCCGGCGCGGACGATGCCGCAGCTTTGATTGAAATTATGCGCACCTGCGCCGCCGAGACCGATTTTATTCTCCGCTATCCCGAGGAATGCACAATGACCGAGCAGCAGGAGACGGCGTTTATCGAAAGCTCAAACGCCTCCCCGTACGATGTGATGACAGTATGCGAAGTTTCGGGGGATATTGCGGGCATATGCAGTATATCCTTTGAACGGCATATAAAGACACGGCATCGGGCGTCCGTCGCCATAGCAATTAAGCAGAAATACTGGGGACTGGGCATAGGCACCGCTATGTTTTCGGAAATGATAGCTTCGGCAAGGGAAAAAGGCGTTCTGCAGCTTGAGCTTGATTATATAGAGGGTAACGAGCGGGCGCGGAGACTTTATGAAAAAGCAGGCTTTATCGAAGTGGCGCGCCGCCCTGACGCCATACGGCTGCGGGACGGCACCATGCTTGCGGAAATCTCAATGATAAAAAAGCTGTGAGCATAAGTTTTTTGCGACGGCAAAGCGTACAGCACACAGCACGGGGGTAAAGTATGAGCGGTAAAATAAGCCCCAAACGGGACATAACAGAAACAAAGCGGCTGACTCTGCACGCTTTTTCGGAAAGAGACAGAGATGCTGCCGGAGAGCTTATATGCAGCGAGGAAATCAAAGAAACATATATGATGCCCGACTGCACCACGGAAGCGGAGGTCGACAGACTGTTTGAGTCTCTTATGAAAACTACTCTGTCACGGGAGCGCTTTATGTACGGCATTTATCTCGGCGAGCGGCTTATGGGCTTTATCAACGAGGTAGAGACTGACGGTGACTCTATTGAAGT
Organism: Candidatus Avispirillum sp.; assembly: GCA_051867715.1. Lineage (GTDB taxonomy): Bacteria > Bacillota > Clostridia > Oscillospirales > CAG-272 > Avispirillum. The sequence continues at coordinate 444 of JBJDYY010000057.1, read as the reverse complement.
AGGCTATGTCATAAATCCCCGGTTCAAAAACAAAGGGTATGCAAGCGAAGCACTGAGAGCGGCGGCAGAGGAGCTGTTTCGTATGGGATACAAGGCAGTCAGAGTGGGAGCCTTTGAGGAAAACGCCGCCAGCAGGCGGGTTGCCGAAAAGTGCGAAATGAAGCTTACCGGCAAAACGGAGCGTATAGAGTACCGCGGCAGGGAGCACCTGTGCGTATATTATGAGCTTCGCCGTGAGGATTGACTGCGCAGGCTGTGTTGGCATCCCCAAAATCACCTGCTAACGAGGTGCTCGAAAGAGGCTTTTGCCGATGGTTAGTCCCGCCGCAGCGGAGGCTCCCCTGTGTAAGGGGAGCTGGCGCCGAAGGCGACTGAGGGATTGTTTCGGAGGTAGTAGTGTGACAATCCCTCCGTCACGGCATACGCCGTGCCACCTCCCTTTAC
>JBJDYY010000056.1:0-5293 GCA_051867715.1 Candidatus Avispirillum sp. | reverse complement strand
AGTGTAGGGAGCTTGTCCCGTTAGCCTAAACTTCAAGTATCGCGGCGGAAATAAAACAACGCTCGGGAGCGTGTCGATAGCAGATTTGAAGCTACCCACAGAAGGCAAGAAAAGCAGATTGTACACTAACCGCAGGGGCGGACGGTTTCACCGTCCGATATGCAATGAAGAAACGCAGGAGAAAGTAGACTTTCTCCTGCGTTTCTTCATATGCCTGCCGCATATGCGGCACCCCTGCGGGGGATTTCTTCATCATAATTAAAAGTTTTTTGGAGTTCCAAGAACCTTTTTCTCAAAAAAGGTTCTTGGCGGGGGTCAGGGGCAGAGCCCCGGCGGAGCCCCATATACTATCGAGGTTAGGGGAAGAGCCCTGCGGAGCCCCATATAATTATCCTTACTTCAAATTTTACTGCTCAATGAGGAGCACGAGCAGGGCAAATGCCGCCACGGGGACGGCTCCGCCCGCCAAAAGCTGAAGCGGCGTATGCCGTTTCATAACAAGACTGCTCCAGACCACGGCGGCAAGAAGCACCGCTCCGATTATAAGCACATACCAGCCGGTATAATATGCAAGCGCGGCAAGCGGTCCGGTGAGACCGCAGGCGTGCCCGCTTGCCTTGAAACCAAACAGTTTGTTGATTACAAGAAGCGCCGTACCCGATATCAGGTATGTCAGGAACAGCGTAAGAATGGCCGGCGATGTGCTGAATATCAGAGCGTAGACGACGCCCAACACATATCCCGCAACAGACATAATCATTGCGAGGGAGCGCTGAGCCTCCCTGCCTTTTTCCCTGAGAGAAGGCAGAAGTCTTTGCAGAGGGTACGCCGAAACGGGAAGAACGACAAGCAGTACCACGGAACAGATGTAATCGCGCACCTGACCTATAATACCTCCGTGCAGCCACAGCACCGTAAACAGTGCCAGCGCCATGACGGGCGGAACGGTTATTACTCTGACGGTCTTTGCGGCGAGAAGCACCGCTCTGCGGTTTTCTTTGGAATTGACGCTGCTCAAACTAACCTCCCCGGGAGCTTCGGCCTCCCTGCGCCTATATGCTATCACACCTACGGTCAAATGTCACCCTACCGTTTGTTTTTCAGACTATAATGCTCAAACCCCCGCGGTAGAGTTTGATTTGCGGCACTCTACCCACAGTAGAGTGCCCTTGTTTTACAAGGCTCGACGCCGTTTTTTCTTGACAAAGTGCGTATAACATGATACAATATAACAAACTCTTGAAAATCCCCGAGAAAGGAGCCGCATCCGTGGAACTGAAACCTGTTGTTGCAAGAAATATTGCGGAGCTTCGGCGCAGCGCCGGAATGACACAGCTTGAGCTTGCCGAAAAGCTCAACTATTCCGACAAAGCCGTCTCGAAATGGGAATCCGGAGCGTCTTTGCCCGATGTAAGCGTGCTTCTGGAGATTTCAAAAATATTCGGAGTAACGGTGGACTATATCCTTTCGGAGGAGCATAAAATCCCCGTAAAGGCCATGGTGCGCGAAACCATGCGCACGCGCAAGCACGTTCTGCTGGCGCTGATGGCAATTGCCTCCGTGTGGCTGGTAGCTACTGCGGTTTTTGTCATTCTTAACATTCTCGGCGTAGGCGGCAACACATGGCTCACCTTTATCTGGGGCGCGCCCGTAAGCGCCGTCGTTGCCATTGTATTCAACAGCATATGGGGGCGTTCCGGCGCAAACTATGTTTTCGTGTCAATTCTGATGTGGACAACTCTTGCGGGAGTCTACCTGACTCTCCTGGAGCATAACCTGTGGCTTATCTTCGTTCTCGGCGTTCCCGGGCAGGTGCTTATCGGCCTTTGGGCGGGACTGAGAAGACGGGTGTCGTAAGTATTCAGCACCGCAAAAAAGTATATCAAAGCTTCGCCGAAAAGCGAAGCTTTTTTATGTTGCCGAAATAATGACGCATATCGAACTTTTTCGCACTAATTTTCCCGTATTTATTTACTATCTCCGAAATTTATGGTACTATTATTACATTAGGCAGACGAAAGAAACGGTCTGAACCCAGAAACGAAAGGATATAGATATATGAGCTTCAGAAAAGACTTCATGTGGGGCGTGGCAAGCTCCGCTTACCAGATAGAGGGCGCCGCTTTTGAGGACGGCAAGGGCGCATCCGTATGGGATATGTTTACCCACGAAAGGGGAAAGATACGCGAGGAGCATACGGGAGACATCGCCTGCGACCACTACCACCGCTATGAAGAAGATGTGGCGCTGATGGCGGAGCTCGGAGTAAAATGCTACCGCTTTTCCATATGCTGGCCGCGCATAATCCCCGACGGCATCGGCAAAGTCAACCGCGCCGGAGTGGACTTCTACAACCGTCTTATCGACTGCCTGCTGGAGCACGGCATCACCCCCGTGGCAACGCTTTTCCATTGGGACTACCCCTACGAGCTTGAAAAGCGCGGCGCATGGCTCAACCCCGATTCCTCCGACTGGTTTGCATACTACGCAAAGGTCTGCGCCGAGGAGTTCGGCGACAGATGCAAGATATTCTATACGCTCAACGAGCCCCAGTGCTTTTTGGGCTACGGCTATTTTGCAGGCTGCAACGCTCCCGGCAGACAGTGGCAAAGCTACGAAATACTTCCCGCGCTGCACAACGCCTTTCTTGCCCACGGCAAAGCGGTGCAGGCAATGCGTTCCGTACGGAGCGACCTGCAGTTCGGATACGCTCCCAGCTCCGATGTATGCGCTCCGGCTACCGACTCCCCCGAGGATATTGACGCCGCCCGCCGCCGCTATTTTGCGGTGCCGGAGGACGAATGGATGTGGTGCGTTTCCCTTTGGAGCGACCCCGTCATGCTGGGTACCTACCCCGTGGACGAGCCCTTTATGAAAAATCACATTCAGACCCTGCCCAAGACATGGGAGGAGGATCTGAAAACCATACATCAGCCTATTGATTTCTACGGCCAGAACATATATACCCAGTCCCTTTGGTCAAGCGACGGAAAAGGCGGCTGGCAGTGGGTGCGTAATCCCATGGGATTTTCAAAAACCTCCAACAACTGGTGCGTGTCCCCCCGCTGTCTGTACTGGGGGCCCAAGTTCCTGTACGAAAGATACAAAACGCCCATTGTCATTACGGAAAACGGCATGGGCTGTCACGACACCGTGTCTCTCGACGGCAAGGTACACGACCCCAACAGAATCGACTATGTTCACCGCTACCTGCTTGAGCTTAAGAAAGCGGCGGAGGAAGGCGCCGACATCTGCGGATATATGTATTGGAGCGTAATGGACAACTTTGAGTGGGGCAACGGCTTCACCGACCGCTTCGGACTTATTTACATCGACTATCTTGACGGTCTGCGCCGTATCAAGAAGGACTCTTTTGAGTGGTACAAGGGAGTCATAGCGTCAAACGGAGAAAATCTGTAAAGCGCCAAGCGGTAAGCAGCCGCAAAAGAAAAACGGTAAAACAGTAAAGTAAAAAAGGAGAGAGCGTATGGCGAAGCTGTTTACACGCTCTGACTATATTCTCGGCATTCGCTGTCCGCGGCTCCTGTGGCTCAGCCGTCACGGTGAGCCTGCGGCGGGAGAAGTTTCCGAATGGAAGCTGGGGCAGCTCAATAACGAGCTTGCGGTGAAAAAATATGCTGCCTCTGTCGAAAACTGTATTGTCATAGGAGACGACGACATATATATGGCGGCGGCAAAAACCGCCGACGTCCTTGCCGACGAGAAAAACAAGTGCATTTCAGGCGCCGCCTTTGTTGCCCCGCCCCTTTCTGTACGGTGCGATATGCTGCTGAGAAAAGGGGAGTCCGACTACACCCTGCGGGTAGTCCGCGCCTCCGCCCATGTGAGGCAGGTTGCCTGTCACGACGCGGCGTATCAGGTTTTCGTACTTGCAGCCTGCGGCATAAAAGTATCCTCGGTGGAATTTGTGAAAATAAACACCGCATATACAGTTGAGGGAAACGCGCCTCTGTTTCTCACGGAGCGCATTACCCCGCGGGTTATGTCTCAGGTGGGCAGCGTAAGCGGGCGGCTTCAGCGTATGATGAAAGCCGCGGCAAAGCCGGAGCTTCCGGAAAAAGAAATTCACAACGGCTGTCTCAATCCCTTTGAATGTGAGCGAAAAAGCGTCTGCTTTGCCTCCCTTCCCGAGCACAATGTGTTTGATGTGGGCGGTCTTCGCCGTCAGACAAAATTCGATTTGTACCGCGAGGGCGCCGTCAGCCTTTCGGATGTGGCAAATTCAGACTCTGTCCCGCCTGCCATACGCCGTCAGGCAGCGGACGCCGCAAAGGGAGGCGCCCCGACCGTAAAAAAAGAGGAGCTGTCCGAATTTCTTTCATCTCTTTGGTATCCTATGTGCTTCCTTGATTTTGAGGCGGCACAGCTTCCCTTTCCGCCTTACGACGGAATACGCCCCTTTGAATCCCTTGCTTTTCAGTATTCGCTTCATGTGCTGGATTCACCCGGCGCTCCGATTAAGCATACGGGATGTATAGTTGCGCCGGATAAGGATCCCCGCCCCGTAATAGCACAGCGGCTTGTGCGCGAGATTCCTCGCGGGGCATGCGTAATCGCGTACAATATGCAGCTTGAGAGGCAGATTATCGCCTCCCTTGCCCGTCGATTTCCACAGTTGCGGGGACGGCTGTCGGAAATATACGGCAGTACCCGCGATATGATGGAGCCATTTTTGAAGGGATATTACTACGATCCGAAAATGAACGGCTCCTTTTCTCTGAAAAAAGTGCTTGCGGCGCTTTATCCCGACGACAGCGAGCTTGATTATAAGCGCCTCAGCGGCGTACATAACGGTCAGGAAGCGCAGATAGCCTACTCCGCCATAGCTGCGGGCGGCACCGCAGACGCAAAAACCTTGCTTTCGGAGCTTGACAAATACTGTTCCCTTGATACTCTTGCCCTTTACAAAATATATCAGAAGCTTTGTGCGGCGGCAGATATGCCCCTGCCCGCCGCTTCCCGCAAACAAAGTAAACAGCACAAGCCGTCGCAAGCCAATCAGGCAGAACCGGAAAAACCGGGAAAAAGGCGACGGAAATTCCCGTTTTTTCGCCGTGAAAAACAAAAGGCCTGAAATACATACTCTGCGATTATGTGCGGGGCGCCGCCCTGTGCCAAAAAAACAAACACGGAGCTCCGTCTGGGCGCTACCCATAACCCCGCACCCGCAGATATTATGCGAGGCTCCGCCAGGGGCTCCGTCGAGACGGAGCCCCTCGCACCGCTTAGTACCTTTTTTGAGAAAAAGGTACTAAGAACCCCAAAAAACTTT
>JBJDYY010000055.1:0-5299 GCA_051867715.1 Candidatus Avispirillum sp. | reverse complement strand
GCGGCTGTGGGGCAAACTTGCAAATGTCGGAAGTATCGGTGGCTTCTAACCCGCCGCAGGCAGCGGCTTACAGCCGCAGTGGGGACCTCCGGCTTTGCCGGTGGTTTTGATTATACTACTTTATATCCCGCTTCCTCAACAACGGAGCGAATTGCTTCGTCGGATACGGGAGCGGTAAGGGTAAGAATTGCTTCACCGCTTTCGTGGCTTACATCGGCGCTTTCAACTTCCGGTATTTTTTCAAGGACCTGCTTTACTCTTCCTGAGCAGTGAGCGCACATCATACCTTCGATTTTTACTGCCTTTTTCATTTCTCCGTTCTCCTTTTTATCCTCACTTATTGTATCTTTTCTTTCAGTGTCTCCGTGCCGCCCTTTTCTTTTTCTGTCGTGCTTCGAAGAATGTATGTTGAAAAGATTAAGCCGCAGTGCGTTTGTCACCACGCAAAAGCTTGACAGACTCATGGCGGCGGCGCCGATCATAGGGCTGAGCTGCCAGCCGAAAACGGGAATAAACACTCCCGCCGCAATAGGAATACCGATTGTATTGTAGAAAAACGCCCAGAACAGATTCTGATGAATATTTCTGAGAGTTGCTCTGCTGAGTCTTATTGCCGCGGGCACATCGGTAAGCCTTGAATTTACAAGCACCACATCGGCGGCGTCGATGGCAACATCGGTTCCCCTCCCTATGGCAATGCCCGCTGTCGCTCTTGTAAGGGCGGGCGCGTCATTTATGCCGTCACCCACCATAGCCACCGGGCATTCTGCTTCGAGAGAAGCTACCTTTCTTTCTTTGTCGGCGGGAAGCACTTCGGAAACAACCTCGTCAATGCCCGCCTGTCTGCCGACAGCCTCGGCACAGCGGCGGTTGTCGCCGGTAAGCATTACCACCCGCATACCCATATTACGCAGTTCTCTTACCGCCTGCGCGCTTTCTTCTTTTATAACATCCGCCACGGCGATAATGCCGTACAGACGGCCGTCGGCTCCGAAGTACAGAGGCGTTTTTCCTTCGCCTGAAAGCCTGTCGGCAGCTTCGGAAATTTCCTCCGGAATCTCTGCCCTCTCAAGGGCAAAAGCCGCTTTACCGCCGAAGGCGTTAAGCCCTCCCGCCTTTCCGACAACACCGAAGCCCGGTTTTGCCTCGAAGTTCTCGGCTGCATCCGATTCCACGCCCTTTTCACGGGCGTATTTCATCACCGCCGCAGCAAGGGGATGCTCGCTTCCCGTTTCAAGAGAGGCGGCAAGAGAAACAAGCTCCTTTTCACTAACGCCGCTGCAGCATATTACATCGCATACGCTTGCTTCGCCTTTTGTCACCGTGCCTGTCTTGTCAAGCACCACAGCCTCGCACTTTCCGCAGATTTCGAGAGCTGTCGCCGTTTTGAACAGAATACCGTTTTTCGCGCCTATTCCGCTTCCCACCATAATAGCCACGGGAGTGGCAAGTCCCAAAGCACAGGGACAGCTTATGACCAGCACGGATACGGCTCTGGCAAGGGCAAAGCCTATACTCTCTCCGCATATAAGCCATACTGCGGCACTCACCAAAGCAATGCCCATAACAACAGGTACAAACACACCCGATACACGGTCGGCAACCTTTGCAATAGGCGCCTTGGTTGCCGCCGCGTCGCTTACCATTTTTATTATCTGTGAAATTGCCGTATCCTCGCCGACCTTGTCGGCGCGGCATCTGAGCATACCGGAAGAATTGATACAGCCTGCAAAGGCTCTGTCTCCCACAGACTTGTCAACGGGAACGGATTCACCCGTCAGGGAAGACTCGTCCACCGCTCCGCCGCCTTCAACCACCGTGCCGTCGGCAGGGATTTTCTCTCCGGGACGGACAATGAATATATCTCCTATAATTATTTCCGACGCGGGTATGACCGTCTCCACGCCGTCGCGGATAACGCTCGCTGTTTTCGGAGACAACTGTGCCAGGGAGCGCAAAGCGTCCGTAGTCTTACCCTTTGAATGTGCCTCAAGGGTCTTGCCCACCGTAATCAGCGTAAGTATCATGGCGCAGGATTCGTAGTAAAACTCGTGCATATAACGCATTACTGCGTCAGAGTCTCCGGAAGACAGCGCACCCGTCATGGCAAACAGCACGCAGGTGCTGTATACAAAGGATGCTCCCGCTCCCAGCGCCACCAAAGTGTCCATATTGGGAGCTCGGTGCCGTATTGCCGCAAATCCGCTCGTGAAAAATCGGGAATTTATTATCATAACCGCAATGCATAAAAGCATCTGACACAGTCCCATGGCAACATGGTTCTCACTTAGAAACGGCGGAAGCGGCCACCCCCACATCGTATGTCCCATGGATATATACATTAGCACCGCCGTAAGAACGGCGGAAGGTATAAGACGGCGTACCAGTGCGGAGGTTTCGCCGTCGCGTAGCTCCACTCTGTCCTCTCCGGACCCGTATGCCGCACCGTCTCTTTCCGGCGAAGCGCCGTATCCGGCGCTTTTGACAGCCTCGATTATTGCAGCGTCCGAAGCGCTTCCCTCCACCGACATGGAGTTTGTAAGCAGGCTGACGGCGCAGCTGTCCACCCCCGGAAGCCCCGATACTGTTTTTTCAATTCTCGCGCTGCACGCAGCGCAGCTCATTCCCGTGACGCGAAAGCGCCTTAAAGCCATTTAGATAACCGTACCTTTCTATTGCAAAGTTTTGCCGCGGATTTTTCCGACATGCCGCCGACCGATAGAGCAAAAGTACAAACAGCGGCTTGTCCTACATAATTTTACCACTAAAATTTTTGCAATTCAACAGCAAAAGTCAAATTTCGCCCAGGGAAATTTCCTTTTTCTGTCCGTGACCGCACAGAGAAACGCATATGTCGCAAATCCTTGTCAGTTCCTCCTCTGCAAGTGAGGAAAGCAGCGCCTTGCGCTCGGCGCGCTCCTTTTCAAATTCAGAATGCGCCGCTTTTGCACTTTCCACAGCCTCGGATAAAGCACCGGCTCCGCCGCTGGCGTCCGCTTTGCGCGCACCGCAGCCCCATAAGTCAACGAAATCCGAAAGCTTGCAGTCCCCGCCGAGAGACACAAAGGGCACATCGACCCGAGCCGCGCCTATGAGAAAATGAAGCCTCATTCCCACGGCAAATTCAGCGCCTGACAAAAGATATTCCAAAAATTCAAAGCTCTGCGGTGACACAAAGCGCCCGCCGCACCGCGCCGCAGCCTCACGGCAAAGGCTGTCGTCATCTCCCTCCTGCATGGATATGAACATAGCCTGAAGTCCCTGCCGTCTGTACATATTGCAAAACGCAGACAACGCGTCAAGGTCAACCCTCTCCCCGTGTCTCAGACAGACGGCGTAGTACCCGAACCGCTCCCGCCTTTCCCGCAAAAAAGGCATAGCAAAAACAGGGTCTGCACAGACCTCTGCAAATATTCCCATTTCGCAAAGCCGCTTAGCCGACTCCCCGTCCCGCACGCTCACCCTGTCGGCACACCTCAGCGCCCGTGCGGCAAGCTTTTTCTGTCTGATGTTTCCCACACCGTTTGCAAGCACACAAACATGACCGCACAGCCGCTTGCCCAGTTTCACCAGGAGCAAATAAAACCAAAGACTCCGTCTGCTGGTATCATCCTGCAAAAGTCCCCCGCCACCGCTGATATACAGCGACGACGAGCACATTTTGCCGATCACCTTAAAAATATTTTTTCTCTGCACGCTGCAAACTCCAAGTCTTTTTTCAGTTTCTTCGGGAGAAGCCGACAAAACGCATATGCTCTCTGCGGGCAGCACCCCGCGCAAAGCGCGCACCGCGGAATCGAGGATTGCCTCATCCCCCAGATTTCCGAAGCCGTAGTATCCGCCTATAACGACCCCTCCGCCTGCTTTATTATTCTTCAATTTAAGACCGTCCCTTCGGTAATAATTGCGCCGTTGGCGCTTCTGTAAAGGATTATTGACATTAACGGCTGTGTGTAAACATCATCACGCCAAGTGACTTGATAAAAAGCAAAAATAATGGTAAAATAGTAAAAAAGCGGAAATAATAAATACGCGTATACCGAGGAATAATATGACGCCTTTTAATAAAGACAAGCTGAACGCACGCCGAATATCCCGGCTGTGCGGCAAAAATATCCCCGTGCCCGAAGTATTCGGCACGGTCGGCAGTACCAATGACATTGCAAAGGAGCGCGCACTGAGAGGCGCGCCACCGCTTCTCTGCATTGCCGCAGACAGCCAAAGCGCAGGGCGCGGCAGAAGCGGGCACAGCTTCCACTCTCCCGCCGGCACGGGACTTTATATGAGCGTTATTCTGCGCCCCGACGCAGACCCGGAGTATTTCTCGCTGATTACCCCAGCGGCGGCGGTATATCTGTGCGAGGCCTGCGAGGAGCTTTTCGGCATATCCCCCGAAATCAAATGGGTAAACGACCTGTTTTCAGGCGGCAAAAAAATATGCGGAATACTTACGGAGGCTTCTCTCGGAGGCGCCGAAAAGCAAAGCGTTGCAATCATCGGAGTAGGTGTAAATATGTACGAGCCCGAGGGCGGCTTCCCCGCCGAAATAGCAAACACGGCAGGTACCCTGCTTGACGCGCCGAAAAAAGATGCCAGAAACAGTCTGTGCGCCGCATTTCTTTCCCGCCTTTCAGAGCTTCAGGACAAGCTGACCGATACCGCATTCCGTGCCGATATTGCAGAAAAATACCGCCGCCGCTGTTTCGTCATTGGCAAAAAAATCAACATAATCTCCGCGTCCGGCAATCAAAAAGCAACTGTACTGAATACGGACGACCAATGCCGTCTTGAAGTGCGCCTTGACAGCGGAGAGAAAAAAACACTCTGCAGCGGAGAAATAAGCATACGCCTTGACGAAAAGTAAAACGCCGGACGCCCGCCGCCTTGCGGAGTCAGCCGACCTTGAAAAATTTACCCGGACAGGCGTCAAACAGTTTATCCTATACTATTGACCTTATACTGTTTTTGCATTATAATATATTATATTCAGCCGACAGCGGCGACAGAATGAAAATCCAAAGGAGGCAATATGTTCAAATTCAAAAAAAATGAAAAATACGCATCAATTGCCTTTTACGCGGTCATTTCCGTTATTATCTGTGCCGCCGTCATAATGTGCATTTTCAAATTTGACACTATACGGCACTATATAAAGAGCTTTTTCGCCGCCATAGCGCCGCTTACTTACGGTTTTGTTTTCGCCTACCTGTTCAATCCCATAATGAACTGGTACGAAAGAACTCTTTTCGCTTTCAAAAAAGCGAAAAAGGATATGCACAAGCTGCGCCGCACTCTGTCG
>JBJDYY010000054.1:0-5316 GCA_051867715.1 Candidatus Avispirillum sp. | reverse complement strand
CCTATTTGAGTTTTTCGGGGTCTCGGGGTGCTTTTCTCTAAAAAGCACCCTGAGCCGGGGTCGGGGGCGGAGCCCCGTTTATCATCGGAGCTAGGGGCGGAGCCCCGACAGAGCCCCGTCAAAACCCCGTATATAGCTGTCGCTATGTCAGCCCTCGTAACTTTCGGCCTGCGAAAAGGTGATATAATCGCAGGGGTCAACGGGAGAGCCGTTTACGGTCATTTCAAAATGGATATGTCCCTCCTCGGCGATCTCCTCCAGAGCGCTCTCCCCAACGCAGGCGATAACATCTCCCGCCTTGACAGAGGCGCCTGCCTCCGTGCCGCCGGGCAGCTCATCGGCAAGGTTTTTGTAAACCGTAACGGCGCCGCCGGAATGTTCAACGGAAACGCACTTTCCCATCATCGGGTCGTCCCATACCTCTTTAATAACGCCGTCCGCCGCTGCTTTTACATCGCTTCCCAACTCGGCGGCAAGGTCAACTCCGCCGTGGGTGCGCCAGTCCTCCATAGTCAGGGAGAAAACGGGGACTGTGCCGCTGTACCTGTTTATCACCGCACCGTCTGTGGGAGCGGAAAATGTGGGCAGCACATCGGCGAGGTTTGCCGCGCTGTCCGTTGTGTCCTCTGCTTTGTTTTGCTCCGTTTCAGGCTTGTCGGTACCTTCGGGAAGCACGGCGGCGCTTTCCTCGTCTTTCGTTTTTTCACTTTCCTTGTTTTTGTCATTCCCGGCTTTCTCGCCGCCCTCGTCGGCAAAGGCGTTAGCGCCGCTCTCCTCCGTAGTTTCCTCAACCTCACCGCGGTTGCTTCTGCTGACATTCTTTGCAACCGCTCCGGCGATAGCCACCACTACCGCTACGGTCATCAGAAGTACCAGTAGCGTAACATAAAGGCTCTGCGCCTTGCTCTTTTGTTTTCCGGAATTGTTCATAAGCTGAGCTTCCTTTCTTTTACTGATCTTTTGCTGATCTTTTGCTTATTTTTTGCTTCGCCGATATTTTTTGCCGCAGCTCGCAATTTTATACACTAAAGGTACAGAAACCCTGATTTGCAATAGCAAAAACCCAAAAAAACTATTGACTTACGCCGAAAGCTTTAATATAATAAAAACATAAAAAAGGCAGGTTTTGTTATGAAAAAGCTTATGTCATACGGGTATTGCAGCTTTTACCGCATGTAAAAGCTTTTTTCTGCCGCAGTATTTGATTTATATGGTCAACATCACGCGGCAAGCGTGATTTTTTTATGCAGACGGCACGTCTGGTCGTGCGAAAGGATAGTGCAGATATGTCAAAAACATACGGAACAAAACTGAAGCTGTCGGTATTCGGAGCGTCCCACGCTCCTTTTATCGGAGCCGCGCTTCAGGGTCTTCCCAAAGGATATAAAATAGACTTGGAGGCCGTGGAGCGCTTTATGGAAAGACGCGCACCCGGCCGAAATGCCGTGTCCACAGCGCGCCGGGAGCCCGACAAGCCCATATTCGTAACGGGACTCCGCGACGGCAGACTGACGGGTGATCCCCTTGAAATAAGAATTAACAATACGGATACCCGCAGCAGCGATTACAGCGAGTTCAACGACCGCCCGCGCCCGGGTCACGCCGACTTTTGCGCCCGCGTCAAATACGGAGACGGCTACGATGTAGCGGGCGGAGGCAGCTTTTCCGGCAGAATGACGGCGCCTATTTGCTGCGCGGGAGCCGTGGCAATTCAGCTTCTTGCTGCGAAGGGCATACGGGTGGGAGCGCATATCGCATCCGTTGCCGGAATAAAGGATAAATCCTTTGACCTTGCAAAAGTCACCTCCCGCGGCTTTGCGCGTATTGCAAATAAGGAAATTCCCGTAATCGACGACGAAGCGGGCGAAAAAATGAAAGAAGCTATTCTTTCGGCCAAAAGAGACGGCGACTCCGTGGGCGGAGTAATAGAATGTGCCGTTACGGGACTTCCCGTAGGTCTGGGCGGCCCCCTGTTTGACGGCATGGAAGGCAAAATATCGGAAATCGTGTTTGCCGTCCCCGCCGTTAAAGGCATAGAATTCGGCGCAGGATTTTCGGCGGCGCTTCTTCGGGGCAGCGAGGATAACGACCCGTTCTGTATAGAAAAAGGCAAGGTACGCACCGCCACCAACAATCACGGCGGAATTCTGGGCGGCATAACCAGCGGTATGCCTCTTGTATTCCGCTGTGCCGTAAAGCCCACACCCACCATTGCAAAGGAGCAGGACACTGTGTCCCTGTCCGCCATGGAGGCGGCAAAAATACGGGGTCGGGGCAGACACGATCCCTGCGTGGTACCGCGGGCGGTACCTGTAATAGAAGCTGCAGCGGCTCTCGCTGTGCTTGATGTGATGCTGGAGGAAAACAAATTCTGACATTTAAGAGTAAGAGGTTTTGGCTATGAAATGCGGACTACTCGGCGAAAAGCTGTCCCACAGCTTTTCCCCACAGATCCATTCCATGATAGACGATTACAGCTACCGCCTGTTTGAGGTGGAGCCGGAGAGGCTGGGAGAGTTTCTTTCTTCCGATGCCTTTGACGCGCTTAATGTAACCGTACCGTATAAAAAAGCCGTAATACCTTATCTTGCCGAGATGACTCCGAGAGCGGCGTCCATAGGCAGCGTAAATGTCATTACCCGCCGTGCCGACGGAGCTCTTGTGGGGGACAATCAGGATTACGGCGGCTTCAGAAGCCTTGTGAAAACAAGCGGCATATCGGTAAAGGGCACAAAGGCTCTTGTGCTGGGAAGCGGCGGCGCTTCCGAAACGGTCTGCGCGGTACTGCGGGATATGGGCGCGAGGGAAGTTGTGGTAATATCCCGAAGCGGCGAAAACAATTACGAAAACATTGACCGCCACTCGGACTGCGAAATCATTGTCAACACAACGCCTGTCGGAATGTACCCCAACAACGGAAAAAGTCCCCTTTCCCTTAAAGGATTCCACAGCCTGAGGGGAGTAATAGACATAATCTTCAATCCGCTGAAAACCGCGCTGGTGCTTGAAGCGGAGGACGCGGGCATTCCCGCCGTAGGCGGACTTCATATGCTTGTTTCGCAGGCGGTGGGCTCCGCGCAGGCGTTCACCGACAAAAAATATGACCCGTCCCTGTGCGCAAAAATAGAAAGACAGCTTACGGGACAGACTAAAAATGTGGTGCTCATCGGTATGCCCGGCTGCGGGAAAACCGTCATCGGCAGAAGACTTGCCGCCGCACTGAAGCGCCCGTTTATAGATTTGGACATGGAAATAGAAAAGGCGGCGGGCAAAACTATTCCGCAGATATTTGCCGAGGACGGCGAGGAGGAGTTTCGCCGAATTGAAACGGAGTGCTGCTTTGAAGCGGGCAAAAAGTGCGGATGCGTCATCTCCACCGGCGGCGGTGTGGTCACGCGGGAGCAAAACAGAGCTCCCCTGCGCCAGAACGGTACTGTTGTATTTCTTATCCGTCCCCTTGAGTCCCTTGCCACCGCCAACAGGCCGCTTTTGCAAACCCACAGCGTGCAGGAGCTTGCAAATCAGCGACTGCCTTTGTATAACGCATGGGCGGATGTTAAAATGCTGAATACGGGCATAAATTCCACTGTGGAAAACCTGATACGCTTCCTGCACCTGAAAAAAGCGGAAAGCGGGCACCGCGAGGCTTAGGGCGGCAGGCAGTCGCTACCGTATAGGTAAAGCCGCTCCGGCGTATTATATGCGTAAATAAAAGAAACTTCCGAAGAACCGAGGAAAACCGTCAATGCTGTTTGATATTCACACTCATTGCTTTCCCGACGCTATTGCGGAGAAAGCCCTGCAAAAGCTGTCGTATGCCAGCGGAGGTGTTGCGCCGTCCGGTGACGGCACTTTTCCGGGTCTTTGCCGCAGAATGAAAGAAAACGGGGTAGACGGCTTTGCCGTACTGAATATTGCCACAAATGCCCATCAGATGCAAAAGGTCAACGACTTTGCGGCGTACCAGAAGCAGATGGGAGCATACCCTTTCGGCAGCGTTTTCCCCGACGCGCCCGATGTCCTTGACGAGCTGCGGCGCATAAAGGAGCTGGGGCTTTACGGCGTAAAGCTGCACCCCGACTACCAGCGTTTTTTCGTTGACGACGACAAAATGATACCTATATATAAGGAAATATCCCGTCTCGGGCTCTGCGTTATTTTTCACGCGGGGCAGGATTTCGGCTTTCCCGCGCCGTACTGCTGTACGCCCGACAGGCTGAAGCGGGCGCTGAAATACCTTGACTGTCCCGTCATTGCCGCTCACTGGGGCGGGCTGTGCATGGGCGAACAAGTACTTGAGCATTTGTGCGGTCTGCCTCTGTATTTCGATGTATCTTTCGGCTACGGAGCAAAGCCGCGCATAGAAGCCATGGAAATTGTGGAAAAGCACGGCACATCCCGTCTGCTTTTCGGCTCCGACTTCCCGTGGCACACGCCGAAAGACGAGCTCAGATTTCTGTCAACGCTGGAGCTAAGCGACTCGGAGACGGAGGATATCTGCGTAAACAATGCTTCAAAACTGCTGGGGTTTGCAAAGGAGGATCTTCGTCTTCCCGCACCGGCTTTTGAATAAACACCAAAACAGAAAGGCAAAGACAAAATGAAAAGCAACACAAAAAACAGAACGGTAAAGCTCTGCGCCGCGGCGCTGGGCGCCGCGCTTATCGCGGTATGCTCATGGATCACGGTGCCCATGCCGGAGGTAGGCTTCGCGGCGCCCTTTACAATGCAGACCTTCGCGGTTTGTCTTGTCTCGGCTCTTTTGGGAGAGTTCTGGGGAGAGATTTCCGTTCTTGTATATATAGCGCTGGGCTGTATAGGCGTGCCCGTGTTCGCAGGATTTAAGAATGCTGCGGCAGTTGTAGCCGGACCTACATGGGGTTACATAATGGGATTTGTGCTGACAGCGTTCTGCACAGGCTTTATTTGCTCCCGCTTCGGACGCAAATATCCCATATGCCTCGGCGCAATGGCGGCAGGCATCGTCCTCTGCTACGCGGTGGGCACAATCTGGTTCGCCCTTGTCTACGCAAAGGGAACCGCAACCGCCGGCTTTGTGACCGCCCTTACCTATTGCGTGGTGCCCTATATCCTGCCCGATCTTGCGAAAATAGCCGTCGCTTCTCTGATTTGCACAAAGGTCTTCCCCCACCTCGGCTTTATGAAAACAAAGAAAGAAAAACCTCAGACACCTGAGAAATAACTTAGATACAAACGGTGCTCCGCCTCGCACCCCGGAGAAATATGGGGCGCTGCCCCATACCCCGCTTAGTACCTTTTTTGAGAAAAAGGTACTAAGAACCCCAAAAAACTTTT
>JBJDYY010000053.1:0-24176 GCA_051867715.1 Candidatus Avispirillum sp. | reverse complement strand
TTTTATCCCCGAGCTTCGCAGTCCCGCTGAATCGCTTGGATTTATCTCCGGCCGGCTTGCGGAACTGAATATACCCGCCGATATTGAGCGTGTCGGCGTCAGCGAGGAGGACTGGGCGGATTCGTGGAAGAAATACTATAAGCCCATAAAGACCGGAAAACGAATCGTCATCGTTCCTCTGTGGGAGAAATACGAGCCTTGCGACGGGGAGATCTGCGTGCTGATGGATCCCGGCATGGCTTTCGGCACGGGCACCCACGAAACTACCCGCCTGTGCGCAAATCTTTTGGAAACCTATCTTCACCCCGGAGACAAAATGCTCGATGTAGGCTGCGGTAGCGGTATCCTTGCCATATGCGCCGCAAAGCTTGGCGCCGAATGCTGCTTTGCCTGCGATATTGACCCCAACGCAGTGCGCGTTGCACGGGAAAATATTGAAATTAACAAGACCCCTAATGTCAGCGCCGAAGTGTCCGACCTGCTTGCCGGCACCGAAAAAGCTCCGGGCGGGTATAATATATGCTGTGCCAACATCGTGGCTGATGTTATAATCCGTATGGCACCCGCCGTAGGAGAATATATAGCACCCGACGGAGTTCTTATCGTGTCCGGAATCATCACCGAGCGAGCAGAAGAAACAGTTTCGGCACTTGCAGAAAACGGCTGGACTTTGGTGGATGAACGCAGAGAGAACGGCTGGTTTGCCGGAGTGCTTAAAAAGACAGCTTCACTGTAGACTGCGCAAAACCGCATAAAAAAGGACTGCCGAAACAGTCCTTTTGTTTTTGTATTTTGTTATTCAACGGTATAGGTAATCTCGGCGCCGGTGAAAACATCACGAAGGGAAACGGACTTTTCCGTGTGAACTATACTGTCTCCGTCTGCATAAATACCGTATATGCCTTTGTCCTTAAGGAAAGCAAAGCTCTCAGCATCAAAGCTGTCGGCAATATACAGAGACGAAACGGACAAGAGAATGTCGGCACAGCCACTACTGTCGGAGTAAGCCGCCAGATAGGTAAGCGCTGCCCTGCACTTTCCGTCGGAAAGGTCTGCATAGGGATAGCGCATCTCGCCGCTTTCCGTAATATAATAATTAAGCGTGTCCGCCTTGCTGAGGGGAAAATCCTTCAGCACAACGATGCTTTTCGGTCCCGTATAGTCCATAACCGCCATAGGGTAGACCGTACCGCTGCGCCTGTCGTACAGATTAAGCGAATAGGAGGTATCGCTGTCGTCAAGGCAACGGCTGAAGCCGTCGTAGCTTGACAGAGCACCCTTTGTAAATCCCGCCTTTGTTAGCGTGTCCGCAATATAATCGGCAATAAAGGCGTTCTTCATCCAGAAAAAATCCATATATACCGATATGCCGTTATCTTCGGCAAATGCCAAATAATCTTTTGAAACGTTCAGCCGGACTTTGCAGTCCCCCAAAAGCTCCAGATTCACCTTTTCTGCGTCTCTTGCAAAAGCCGCAACCTCGCCGTAATAAGCAGCCAGTTCTTCGTTCACAAAGGGATCGAAGTCCGCTGCGTCCACATCGCTCTCGCAGTTGAAAAGGCTTTGCCAGTAGCCGTACACAGGCCCCAGATATATGCTCCTGTCCCCGCTGCTTGCTGCTTTCTCAAAAGCGGCATAAAGCACGGGGTCGACAGTATAAGTCTTGTTGGGATTTTTGTTTAGGGTGCAGACATTGACCGTGTCCTCGATCTCCTCGCCGGTGCTGAAAAGGCTGTACGCCTTTTCGCATGTCTCGGTATACAAAGCGGTGAGCTTTTTGTTTTCGGCGGTTGCAGAAATTCCTGAAGCACCCAAATGATACTGCAGTGTAAACTCCTGCGCGCAGGTTTTTTTATCGGACACATTCACCGAAATTTCCTGCCATCCGGGGTCTTTGGACAGAAGCCGGAACATACCTATGCCGAAAGCGATTAAGGCAATTGCCAAAAAACATACAATTGCAATAACTTTCAGCTTTTTGTTCTTCTCCGACAGTTCGACCTTCAGTACAGGGCGAACTCCGGGATTGTTATCCTTCTTGCGGGATCTTGTCTCTCTGCTCACTTTGCATCAGAATGCCGCAAACAGCAGCATAATAAGGAACAGCACGATAATAGCTCCCAAAATACCCAGACCTATAAGCGCGCCCTTTCTGCAAGCCTTGAAGTTGCGGAAATACTTTTTCTTTTTGAATATAAGTCCTGCAATAAGACCGGGAATAGGCAGGAAGAAGGACAAAACTGTATACCATATACTGCCCGTATCGTGCAGCGGCGTTTCAAGAATATAGTCGCCGCCGGACAGCTCCGGCTCGCCCTCGTCCGTCTTTGCTTCCGATCTCGGTGCATCGGGATCAAGAATTGTGATAGTGCGCAGGGGCTCGTTCTTATCCCTGATAGCCTTGTACTCTTCTATTTCCTTCTTGTTACCGTAAACATAGTGGTTATGCCCCACACATACCATCTCCGGCTTGTCCTGACTGTAATCGTGAACGGAGGGGTCATAGGTATACAACACCTTGTTCTTTTCCAGCACGGGGTCGGGAATGGGAATAGCGGAAATAAGGGAACGGGTATAAGGATGCAGGGGATAATTGAACAGTTCCTCAGCCTCTGCCACCTCAACTATGTTGCCCTTGTAAATAACTCCGATATGGTCGGAAATAAAACGCACAATGGACAAATCGTGAGCGATGAACAGATATGTGGTGCCCTTTTCACGCTGAAACTTTTTCATAAGGTTCAGCACCTGCGCTCTGATAGACACATCAAGAGCGGAAATAGGCTCATCGGCCACCACAAGCTCCGGCTCCATAACCATGGCGCGGGCAAGTCCGATACGCTGTCTCTGTCCGCCGGAAAACTCGTGAGGGTATCTAGTCAGATGCTCGGGAAGCAGACCGACCTCCTCCACTATCTTTTCAACCTTGCGGACTCTGTCAGCCTCGTTTTCGTAGAGATGGAAGTTATACAGACCCTCGGAGATTATATAATCCACCGTTGCGCGCTCGTTAAGAGAAGCGGCGGGGTCCTGGAATACCATCTGAATATTTCTTATAACCGCTCTGTCCAGGGAGCGGGGTATCTTGCCTGAAATGCGCACGCCCTTGTAGCGAATCTCGCCCTTTGAGCAGGGATTTACGCGGATGACGGCGCGTCCGATAGTAGTCTTGCCGCTTCCTGACTCGCCCACCAGAGAGAAGGTCTCGCCCTTGTAAATGTCAAAGGAAGCGTCCTTTACTGCGTACACGGCGCTGTCGCCCTTGCCGAAAGTAATATCTACATTTCTGAGAGACAGCAGGACTTCCTTGCCGTTCTCGTCAACAGGACCGTGCTCCGGCAGTTTTGTGACTCTCGGCCCTTTTTCGATTTTCTTGTCTTTACTTTTCACTGCGGAACTCTCCTATGTTGAAAGCTTTCATCAGTTTGCCGTGTATATCCTGTATAGCCTCGGGTTTTTCCACCTTTTCGCTTCTGGGATCCAGCAGCCATGTCTTGGCAAAATGGGTATCGGTGACACGGAACATGGGAGGCTCCATCAAGGTATCAATCTTCAGGCAGTAGGGGTTACGGGGCGCAAAGGGGTCGCCGACGATCTTATTGTAAAGTGACGGCGGCGTTCCGGATATGGAATACAGCTCCGTGTTTCTCTGGGCAAGTTGCGGCAGAGAGGACATAAGCGCCCATGTGTAGGGATGGCGCGGGTCGTAGAACACCTCTTCCACATTGCCCAGCTCCACGATCTGTCCCGCATACATAACGGCAACGCGATCGGCAATATTTGCCACCACGCCAAGGTCGTGGGTAATGAACACTATGGTATAGTTAAATTCCTTCTGCAAGTCTTTGAGAAGCTGCAGAATCTGCGCCTGAATTGTAACGTCCAGAGCGGTGGTAGGCTCGTCGCATATCAGTATTTTCGGCTGACAGGACAGAGCAATTGCTATAACTATTCTCTGTCTCATACCGCCGGAATACTGGAACGGGTAATCGTCAAAGCGATGCTCCGCATTGGGAATACCCACCTTTTTCATAAGCATCAGAGCCTTTTCTCTCGCCTGTGCCTCGGTGCAGTCCTGATGCTTCATGATTATTGAGGTTATCTGTTTTCCGATGGTGATAATGGGATTAAGAGAGGTCATGGGATCCTGGAAAACCGTAGCGATCTTGCCGCCGCGAACCTGGTTCCAGTCTTTTGAATACCTGACCTTCGTCATATTGACTACGCAGTAGCCGTAGAAGTTGGACTCGTCCTCGCTCTCATAGCGAACTCTCAGCACTACTTCGTCAAAAACGGCGCTTATCTGCGTCTCGTCGGAAAGCTCCACTCCAAGCTGCATAGCCCTTTTAAGGGCTTTCATCAGCTTTTCGATAAGCTGCAGGCGGTGAGTCAAATCATAGCGCGCCACGGAAAGCCAAATTTCCTTGGCGATTGTCTCGTTGCGGGAGATTATCTCCTGAGTGATCGGCCTGTTCTGCGCTTCTTTATACTCTTTCTTCAGAGACTCACGCTTTGCGCGGTACTCTGCAAGGTACTCTTTGTCTCCCGCAGCCTCGGCGGTGTGCTTTTTGCTGAGTTTCTTTCTCTCGTCAATAAGCGCTGCAAGGCTTGCTTCAGTCTCATCTATCTGAGCCGAAATTTCCTTTATACGCGCTTTTTCCTTGCCGGGGTCAAGAGTCAGCTTTGCGTTGTGAAGCTCGGTTTTTCTGAACTCCAGCTCTTTGATTTTCGCGTCAAAATCAGCCGTCTCCTCGTCGGTAAGGCAGCCTCTGCGCTTCTTCTCCGCTTCAAGCTCAAGCATACGGCGGTATACATCTGACGCCACCTCAAACTTTGAGTACTTATTAAGCCTTTTTGCACAGTTCTTTACGGTAGAAAGCGCCATTTTGCTTTTAGCTGCTTTAGTCTTTGCCAGATCCTCATCGTCAAAGATTATGGAGCCGTTGCTGATAAAGCCGTTTGAATCCAGCATACCGGCAAAGGTCTTTGTAAATACGGACTTGCCGCTTCCGGACTCGCCGACTATTGCGATTGATTCGTTTTCGTAAATATCAAGGGATACGCGCCGGATCGCGGTCAAGATTCTGCCGCGGACGCGGAATTTAACTTCCAGATCCTTAACGGATAAAAGTACCTTCTTGTTGTCTTTGTTATCCATTGCGCCGCCCCTTTACATATGAGTCTTAGGGTCGGAGGCGTCACCCAGATTCTGACCGACCACATAAAGCACTATCGTTATAATGGAGGCAAGCACCACGGGGCACCAGAATTCAAACTGGAAGCCGGGGGTAAGCATGGAGCCCTCCGCCTCATAAATAAGCTTACCCAGAGACATATCGGACATGGACAGACCGATATATGACAGGAACACCTCATAGGAGATGTATGACGGTATCTCGGTGGCAGCCACGGTTACGATAACGGATACCATAAAGGGCAGAATGTTCTTCATGGCAATTCTGAACGTGGAGGTGCCGAGACATTTCGACGCAAGGTTATATTCGCGGTCTCTTATAATGACCACCTGCGTTCGTATGAAATAGGCTATTGACAGCCAACCCGTGACCGTCAGCGCAAACACCATTGTCCAGAAGCTTGCGGACAGTATCATAACCAGGACGGAGATAAGCAGTATATAAGGTACATTGCCTATAATATTGTAGACCTCGGTCATGAATATATCCACTTTTTTGGAAAAGCCCCAGACAGCTCCCACAACAACGCCGATAGTCATATTGATAGCGGCGCAGATAAACGCAAGCGACAGAGATATACGCGCGCCGCTCCACATGGCGTCAAAGGTAGACTGACCCACGCCGCCTGCGCCGAATATCCAGTGAATGCTGAAGCCGTGCATTTCTATTGCCTGCTTGGGAGACAAATGCTTTGCGCCCTCCACCAGTACCTTCCCGAACTTATCGTAGCCGGAAAACACAGGGTATATATAAGCGAAAGCTATAATTACCGCCAGCAGAATAAGAATGACGATATTAAACTTCTTTTTGAAGAACACGCGCATTACGGAATGCCAGTAGGAATACCGGGGAGCGGCGATCTTTTCGGAATCCAGATCGTTGTGATCCACATGCGCAAACAGCTCTTCCTCGCTGAGTCCGAGCCCGGACACATTTACAACTTTATTTTCCATAGTTTTGCCATATCCTTTCCCGGAGACCGCACCCGCCGGATAATATGAGTTCCGGCGGATAAAACGCACTATCCGCCGCCTCGCAAGCGGGCATATTTCGGTCTGCCGTCATATTGTTCACCGCGCCTTGGTGGAGAAGGAAATTCTCGGATCCACCATTGCCATCAGAATATCTCCCAGAATAATCGAGATAATGGACAGCATTGCGTAGAACAGAGTAAGACCCACTATAACACCGTTGTCGTAGTTGTTTATAGCGGTGGTAAGAAGGTTGCCCGCGCCGGGCACCAGATAAACGCGCTCGGTAATGATAGCGCCTGTCAGCGCGCCCAGCACCGATGCGGGAATACCGTGAACAATAGGTATGGCGGCGTTTTTAAGAATATGCTTTGAGAATATCTCGCCTTCCGACAGACCTCCCGAACGGGCGAACTTAACATAGTCGGAGTTCATTTGGTCTATCATATAGCGGCGCAGCCACTTCATCAGGTTTGCTATGGACGGAAGTGCAAGAGAAACAATGGGCAGAACATACATCAGCCACGTCTCGCCCTCCATCATAAAGGTGGTGGGAAGTCCAGCCAGTCCGCCCAGAGCCTTGAACAGGAAGATATATGCAAGGGACGGCACAGCAAGGATGAACACAATGTAAAGCGTTCCTATCTTATCCACCAGCTTGTCTTTTTTCCTTGCCATCAGTATACCCAGCGGCATGGAAAGAAGATAAGCCATTACAACGGAAATAATACCGATAACAAACGAATAACCCGTTTTCGACATATTTGCGCGGTGCAGGCTCACATTTGTATAGTCGTCAGTAAATCGGTCGGAGAACATGGGAGACGACTCGCGGGAGCCTGACGCATAGGTGGCGGTATGCAGATCGTATGCCGCCTCCTCCGTAAGTCCGGTGGGATAGGTTATTGTAGAGGTTACATATGCACCCTGAGACTGAGTCATGGTGTCAAACACATCCACGCCGTTATTGACGGAATATGAAAGACCTAAATTGACAGTCAGCAGGTTCTGATGCAGATACGGGAAATTGGAATCGAAATAAAGCAGATACTTATGCTTTGTTCCGTTTCCGATAATGGCAGGTGAGAACTTGTCCCCGCCGTATATAGGATCATAAAGGGTAAAGGTAAGACCTCTGTCCTCTATGTCGTCTTCAACATAATTGACGTCATCCACCTTGAGAATACCGGTGAAATAAGTCCAAAGGCGCCTGAAAAGAGGGTAGTCCTTATAAGCAAACAACTGCTGCCTGCCACCCACATCAAGCTTTGTTTTGGTAAGCATGACCGGATCGAGACGAACGACCGTATAGCCTTTCCCCTCGTAATACTCGGTAAACTTTTCCACATATTCTTTTACTATTTCAGGGTCATTGTCAGCTTCCTTTGCAATGCTGACGGCAGCAGCGCGGGTTTCTTCGTCTATTTCTCCGTCTTTCGTAAGCTGCTGCAGATATTCGCTGTAAGGAACATAGTCCAGATAGCCGAACTTTTCCCACTGCGTATATTTGTAAATTTCTCTGTCGTTATTGCTTCTTTTCGTAAAGGTGCCGTCTCTGGCAAATATAACCTCTCTGCTCATCAGAGAGTATACAAGGATCATAACGATCGCCACAACTATTACAACGGAAATAAGTCCGTGCAGCAACCGTTTGAGCAAATACTTTGTCACAACTACATCCCTCGTTATATATTGCGATAAGAGGATGAATAAATAACTCATCCTCTTACCGCGAATTAGTTATTCAGCTGTATAGCCTAAGGTACGCGATCAATACAGACCTATGTTCTTAGCCATACCGCCGCCCTGCGGAAGCATGGTGTCAAGGTAAGTGGAAGGATCGCCGTAGTCAGGACCCCAACCGCAGACGTCAACAAGGTTGTAGTTCATCTGATCACCGGTTTCGGGATAGTAGCCTGCGTAGTACCAGTTCAGAGCGTCGGAACCGCCGGTCTTAACCAGAACGATTTCAACCTTGCCGTCAAGGGAAGCCTCCATGGACTGCTTGAGGGCGTTAGCTCTGTTGGAGTAAACTTCGCTGATGTCGTAGTAAGGCAGTTCAAGCTTAACGGGATGATCGGCGTCGATCACCATGCCGTCAGCAGAAAGCTCTTCGATAGCAGCTTCCAGCTCTTTCTTAGCCTCTTCAACATTGTACCAGCCGTCGTAGCCTGCGGAAGAACCGTTGCCTGCGTCAGCCTCAGCGTCGTAAGCCTTGATAGCGATGCCGTCAGCATCGATCTGAGCCTGCATGATAACACCGTAGTTGGTGCCTGCCTTGAACTCGGTAGCCGTGCCGTTAATCTCAATAGTTACGTCCTCGGGAAGAGTAACGAAGGTACCGGGGGTGTAGGAGTTAACAAGAGAGTTGAGCTTAAGCTCGTCGCCCACAGTGGTAGCGTTGTACGCGCCTCTGTCAAGGGACATGGTCAGAGCAAGACGGAAGTGCTGGTTCTGCATAGCGATGTTAGCCTTGTTCTGCTCGTTTTCGGTCAGAGTCGTAACTGCTGCAGTCTCGTCGTTGAAGTTAGCGTACTGGCAGCGGTACAGGTTGAAGAATACGGGGAAGGAGGTAGCGTCGGTCTCGGAAACGTAAGCGTACTTGTCGAACAGACCGTCTTCCTTAGCCTTTGCTACAGCGTTGGTGTTAAGACCTGCGCCGGAGAAAGTGCCGTCCTTCATAAGGTCATAAGACTCGGTGGGGTTGGAACCGTCAAGATATCTCCAGTTGAGCTTCTTGATGTTGATGTTGTCCTTGTTCCAGTACTGAGGGTTAGCCTCAAATACGATGGAGTTAGCCTGGGTGTAGGACTTAACAAGGTAAGGACCGCAGTAAGCGATCTTGTCGGGAGTAGTACCGTAGGTGTAGCCGTCAGCAGCACTTGCAGCAGCGAACTCTTCAACACCGAACGCACCGCCGTTAGCAAGGAAGTAAGCGCGGCTCATGGGAGCGAACACGCCGTAACCGAGCATGGTGGTGAAGTAGGAGCAGGGCTCCTCAAGAGTGTACTCAAGGGTATAATCGTCAACAGCCTTAACACCGACCTCGGAGAAATCGGTAACTTCGCCTGCCATGTACTGAGTAGCGTTCTTGATCTTACCGTCGATAAGGTACTCAAGTCCGCCCTGTGCGTCCATCATGTGCTGCATACCTGCAACAAAGCTGTCAGCAGTAACGGGCTCGATGGTAACGCCCTGGCTGTCAACCCAGTTAACACCCTCGCGGATGGTAAAGGTATAGGTCAGACCGTCGTCGGATACGGTGTAGCCGGTAGCGAGAGCGGGCTGCTGCTCGTTCTCAATATCGTACTCCATAAGTCCGTCATAAGTATTAACGATAGCCTCGGAGTCAGCTGCACGGTAGGTGTTGAGAGCGTCCCAAGTGGTGGGATCGGAGGTGTAGCCAAGAGTGTAAACATCGGTAAGAGTATAGCCCTTGTCGGTCAGGTACTTCTTAGCCCATGCCTCATACTCGCCGGTACCTCTCAGCTCGCCCCACTTCGCCTTCATCTCGTCTCTTTCAGCGGGAAGGATGGGGTCGCCGTCAACGATGATAGCCTGGTGGAATCTGTCGGAGTCATTGCCCCACAGAGTGGAGTTGACTGTTCTGGGAGCTACGCGGGAAATAGCGTAGTTTCCGCCGTGGGAAGTGGAGGGAAGCATAATGCCGCTTTCAAGCAGCTTAGCCTCTGCCACAGCCATGAGAGCGAATCTCTCGGAGATGCTCTCAGCAGCGAGAGCCTCTTCATAGTACTTGGAGAACTCGCCGAGAACCTTCTCGTAGAGTTCGTCGGATACCTCTGCGTGAGTTTTTCCCTCAAAAGGATCTGCATATGTGGGATCTTCAACAGGAGTATCGGTGTCGGGCTTCTTTGCGGTGCAGCCTGCGAATGCAGCAACTACCATAACGGCGCAAAGAAGCATTGCGATTACTTTGGTGAACTTCATAATCATTCTCCTTTCAAATTTACTCTTTTCCGTACGGAAGAAAGTACAAAAATCAACCGCTTGGATATACCGCTCGGCAACTCTCCCGCGCTTTCTCCGAAAAAGGCGGTCGGAATTCACCGATTTAGCATATCAAAGCGTTCCCAACCATTGACTCAACCGATGATTTAGGATATTTAATTTTAACAAATTGCTAATATTTTGTCAATAGCAATTTATTGGAATTGCCGTTTTTCCATATAATATACAAAAAATTAAGTCCGATTTGGACACGAAAACACCGATTTCTCCGAGCATTTCACAAATTTGCGTAAAAATCGGAATTTTTTCGCCGCTGACCCATGCGTCAGGATTTATCTTCGTTATTATTATACAAAAGCGGAAATGTTTTTTTATCTCCGCGGTAAAGCATTGCGTAAAGTCCCGCGCCCAAAAGTCCGAGAGCAATCAAAACCGTCCATATAAGGCGGTAATTGCTGTCGGTGAGAATAAGCACGCCCGCAATAAGATACTGGGTCAGGGATGAGAATACCGTAGCCATAACGCTGGTAATTCCCCCTACCCTGCCGCGGTGAGAAGCGGGTATGCGCCGTGAGGCGTAAGGATTTGCGCCCAGCACCGATATTACCTCGCCTACCGAGAACACAAACATACCGCAGAAAAGCGTCGCCATGGCGCTGCCCACGGAATACAGAGCAATGCCCCCCGTAAACAGCAAAAGTCCGATTGCCGCTTTGGGCAGCTCCGTCATCTTTTTCAGAAGCATACTGAAAAGAGGGGTGCAGACAATGACGGTAAACCCGTTCAGCGAGCTCAGGTAGCCGTAAACGGTGGCGCCGAACTCTCCCATGGCTTCTTTAAGCTGAAGAGGCAGCAGTACGCCCGCCACATTGCTGGGAAGCCAGGCAAAACAGCCAAGCAACAGCCCCCACAGCACCACGCGGCGGCTGCGAAGCACCCGCATAACGGAAAGCTTTTCGTCCACAGGCTTTTCGTACTCCGTAAATGCCTCTTCCCCGCTTTCGTCAGCTTCCGCGCCCACGGCGTTTCTCATATGGACGAATATCCAGATAAGCACCGTGGAAACAAGTATGGCAAGGGCGTTAAGCACAAATGCCAGCCGTAAATAATTCTGAAACAGAAGTCCCGACACGGAGGCGCCCACTATAAAGCCGAGATTGAAGCCGAGGTAGGAAAGGGAATACGCTCTTTCCCTCTGCTCCGAGGTGGAAAAGTCCGCCGTAAGTGCGTCGTAAGCGGGGCTTTCAATTGTTTGAAACAAGCCTGCGAAAAAAATGAGCAGTGCCGTTGCAAAGGTAATGGGCAGCAGTGCGGCTGCTATATACAGGCTTACGGTCAGACAGTCGAAGATTATAATTATGCGCTTACGGCTGAAGCGGTCGGCAAGCTTTCCGCCCAGGATTGCGGCAGGCAGGGACAGCACCGTGGCGGTGGCTATAAGCATAGTGGCCTGCCCGTCGGTAAGTCCGAGCTTCGCGGTCAGAAAGAAAGTGAGCATGGGCCACACAAAAGAGCCCATTGCCGTCACCAGCTTACCGATAAACAGTATGTATATTTCTTTTTTTAGTCCTTTATATTGAGTGATAAGCTTCGTCATAAATATTGTACCTCTGTCCGGATGCATCCGGACGCTTTGTCAAATAATTCTCCTTCCTTTTGAAACGGATATGATGTTTGCGCCCTGCTTTGCAGAGCGCCCGCCGTCTCGTTTTTTCTCATTCGTTAACTTTCGCAAAGAGTCGGGGGATTTTCAAAAATTTTATTCCTCCGACAAAGCCTTTGCAAGCTGATCCCAATGGGAAACTGTCAGGACACCGCCATCGCGTGTTGTATCGACTTTGACGGCTCCCGTATACCAAACTGGAAACATTCCGGCGTTTCTTGACCCGGCTACATCGCATTCATAATGGTCGCCTATGTACCACACATCGTCCGCCGCAAGTCCTGCCATCTCCAGAGCAAGCTCAAATATACGCCGGTGGGGTTTGCGGAACAGATACTCGCTGGTAGCGATGATAAAATCGAAATCGTTTTGAGGCAGCATTCTGTTTATCCGCTCGCTGACTACTTCCCCGCAATAGGGAATGTTGCTGATAACTCCAGTGCGGATGTGTTTCTCTTTCAGAAAAACAAGAAAATCCTCTATGCCGTCGGTAGGCTTGCCGGGAGAGGCAGCGTCCCAGAACACTCTGTCGATTTCCGGCGGTGTCAGGGAAAGCTCCACTCCCATGGACTGATAAAGATACGCGGTAAACATATGATTGGGGATCTCCACATTGAACATATGTCTGTTTTTCGGGTCGGAGCGTCCCAGCTCGGCTCTGACAACGTCAGCCGCAGCCTGGACCTCTTGCGCGCTGCGGCAATGTTTATTGCTGACGGCGTACTGCATTACGGCAGCGGTGCCCTTTTCGGGGTCATATCCGCTTTCGCTTATAAGGGTTTGACCGTAGTCAAACAGAATCATTTTCGGCTTCTTCATTTTTCACCTCGCGCCTTAATAACTGCGCATTTTGTTTTCTCCGCACCTATTGCATTTTTATGAAATCCGTATTTTGAGTATACCTATAAAACAAGTATAGCATATAATGAACTTCGTTACAATAGGAAACAGTCAAGTAATGAAGCATCTGCAGTTTTTTCGCCGAAAAACGGCAGTATGCAGGATTGATACGGAATTCAGACTTGATAATTAGTTGATAGAAATGAAGTTGGAAAGCTTCGAAGGGACTGCTGTCCCGTCAGCTGTCCCTCCGAACCACCCTGCCCGGCTAAAGAGAGGAAAGGAGATGTATCTCCTCTCCTCTCTTTAGAATCTCTCCTCTCCTCTCGCCAGGTCAGAACTGCAGGGCGTTGCGTTGCAAGGTCATAAAACATTCGACGAAGTGCAGGAAGCTTGCACCGTCAGCCTAAGCTTCAAGTCTCGCGGCAACAATACAGCAACGCTCGGGAGCGTGTCGATAGCAGATTTGAAGTTACCCACAGAAAGAAAGAAAAGCAAATTGAACATTTATCCGCAGGGGCGGACGGCTTTGCCGTCCGTAAAGCGATGGAAAAAGCGCAGAAGAGAGTTTACTTTCTTCTGCGCTTTTTCTCGCTTGCCGCCTATGCGGCACCCCTGCGGGGACGATTTTTGATTCTATGCCCTAATTAAAAGTTTTTTGGGGTTCTTAGTACCTTTTTCTCAAAAAAGGTACTAAGCGGGGTTTGGGGCAGCGCCCCATATCCTTTCGGGGTGCGGGGCAGCGCCCCGTATATTAACCTTGCGGCATCAGAAATCCACATGACCGTCGCTGCTGTCGGAGCCGCCGTCGCCGTCCTTGTCGCCGTCGGCCTCTCTGTCAGTGTCCTCGCGACCGTCGCCGCCGACCTCGCCGTTTCTGCGCCGTTCTTCCTCGCGCAGGCGTTCGTTTTCAGCTATCTGAAGCGCTCTTGCCGCGTTTTCGCTTTCGCTGCGGCGGCGCTTTTCGGCAACCATTTCTTCAAGCTCCTCAAAGGTCACGCCGTCCTCTTCCATAGCACGCCTGAACTGCTCGCCGTCCATAATCTCGTTCTTGCAGAGGAACTTAGCCACAAAGTGCAGCTTGTCGATATTTTCCGTAAGCAGCCGCTTTGCTTCATTGTAGGCGTCGGTGATTATCTTCTCTATCTGCTCGTCTATCTGCGCCGCAACAGCCTCGGAGAAATCGCGCTCGTGAGAGAAATCGCGTCCAAGGAACACCTCGCTGTCGCTGTGCCCGCTGCCGAACAGAATGGGGCCCAAATCGCTCATGCCGAGCTGCATGACCATCTTGCGGGCAATCTGAGTGGCGCGCTGAATATCGTTGGAAGCGCCGCCGGAGAAGTCGTCAAATATAAGCTGCTCCGCAACTCTTCCGCCCAGAAGCATGGAAATCTTCTGTTTCAGCTCGTTTCTGTAAACGCTGTACTTATCCTCCTCGGGCAGGTTCAGGGTGTAGCCCAAAGCGTTGCCGCTGGGGATAATGGAAATCTGATGAACGGGATCCATAAGGGGAAGCACATGGCTTAGCACCGCATGACCGGCCTCATGGTACGCCGTTTTAAGCTTTTCGCTTTCTTTAATGCGCATGGACTTCTTCTGAGGACCTGCCACCACCTTGGTGAACGCCTCCTCAATTTCATCCATACCGATAAGGGTCTTGTTCTTTCTCGCCGCAAGCAGCGCAGCCTCGTTCAGAAGGTTTGCAAGATCCGCACCCGTAAAGCCGCCGGTGCCCTTTGCAATAGTGGCAAGATCCACATTTGCCTCAAGAGGCTTGTTGCGGGAATGCACCTTCAGAATTTCCTCTCTGCCCCTGATGTCGGGAGCGCTGACGGTTATCTGACGGTCAAAGCGTCCGGGACGAAGCAGAGCCGGATCAAGCACATCGGGACGGTTTGTAGCCGCAATGACGATTATACCCTCCGTGGAGCCGAAGCCGTCCATCTCAACAAGAAGCTGGTTAAGAGTCTGCTCGCGCTCGTCATGACCGCCGCCCAGACCCGTGCCTCTCTGTCTGCCCACCGCGTCTATCTCGTCGATAAACACAATGGAAGCGGGGTTGCGCCGCGCCAGATCAAACAAGTCGCGCACGCGGGAAGCACCCACGCCCACATACATCTCAACAAAATCGGAACCGGAAATATAGTAGAAGGGTACGCCCGCCTCACCGGCAACCGCCTTTGCAAGCAAAGTCTTACCGGTACCGGGAGGGCCCATCAGAAGAACGCCGTGAGGGATTTTTGCGCCGAGACGGGCAAATTTTGCGGGATCCTTCAGAAACTCAACGATCTCCTCAAGCTCCGCCTTTTCCTCGTCGGCGCCGGCAACATCGCGGAAGTACACCTTGCTCTTGTCGCCGCTCTTAACACGCGCCTTGCCGAAATTATTAAGCTTTGAGCCCTTGCCGCCCGCCGCCTGGCTCATCATGAACCACCACAGCACGGCAAATACTATAACGATTATAACATAAGGCAGAAAGCTCACCCACCATGGAATAACGCTGGCAGGCACCCTGTCGTAAGTCTCTATATCGGCGGCGTACGGCTTGATGTCCTCAAGAAAAGCCTCAATATCCGCCAGTTTGTATTCTATTTTTTGCTTGTCGGTGCCGTTTTCCGCCTTCACGGTCATTTCCAGCGCATAGTCATCGTAATCCACCGTGTATTCCAGAACCCGTTCATCCTTGAAATACGCAATGACATCGCTGTATTTCAGCTCTTTTTTAGTGCCGGAATTGCCCCACAGGAGCGAAATGACCAAAATCACAACGGCGATAAGCACCACATACCATATCGCTATTTTAAATCCGTTTTTCTTCACTTACAGATCCATGCCTTTCTGTCAATATAGCTGTATATACAGTCCCCCGGACCTTACTGCGAATAAACTTCGGGCTTCAGTACACCCACATAGGGCAGCGTGCGGTATTTTTCCGCATAGTCCAGACCGTAGCCCACCACAAACTCGTCGGGAATCTCAAGCCCCACATAGTCGGGAGTATAGTCCACCTCACGGCGGCTGGGCTTGTCGAGAAGCGCCACGGTCTTAACGCTGCGGGCGCCGTTAAGGGTCAGATAGCTGACCAGGTACGAAAGCGTCCTCCCGCTGTCAATAATGTCCTCAACAATAAGTATATCCTTTTCGCTGAGATCCTTGCGGTGCAAATCCAGAAGAATGTTGATGCGTCCGCCGGAAACCGTACCCGCGCCGTAGGAAGACACCTTCATACAGTCGATCTCGCAGGGGACAGTCAGCTTTTTCATAAGATCTCCCGTAAAAACTATGCTTCCCTTAAGTATGCACAAAAGCAGCAGGTTTTTATCCGCATAATCCCGTGCAATTTCGCGGGAAAGGCGCGTGACCGTTTCGTCAAGCTCCTTTTCCGTTATCAGCACTTTTGCAATGTCGCCGTCCCATACGGTGCAGTCTTTTTCCATGTCTGTCATACCGCCTTTTTACTTTACTCGTTTTTCAAAGAAAATATGAAGAGCGCCGCCGCGGCTTGCCGCCGCGCCGTCGCGCACGCCGATTTTCGGTATCGCCAGTATTCCATCTTTGTCGCAAATCAGCGGCAAAGTGTCGCGCTCCGGTTGCGGAACACAGCGGTCGCACATCAGTTTTTTCACTTTTTTGTGCATACCGCCCAGAAGAAAAGTATCGCCCGCCCTGCGGCTTCTTACAAATAGGCTAACATTTATTTTACCAAAAACCGCATTTCTGTCTATGGATAAATTGTAAATATTTCGGCATAATTTGCCGCCGTCAGGCTCCCCGTCGGAAACCGTGATCACCCAGTCTCCGAACACGGTCTCCCCCGGCACCGAAAGCTCCGTTTTTTCGGGAGGCTCGCTTTCCGACGCGGGGAAAGAAACAAATATCCTGTCCTTGTGAACAAAAAACGCACATCCGCCGGGCAGCGAAATGCTGCCGCAGCCGGAAAGAACAAGCCCGCGGCAGTCGCGGATATTCACATCGGAAAGATCCGAAGCGCCGCCCGTGCAGTTCCTGTACATTTTGCGTATTACACGGGCAAATACTGCGGGATGAAGCTGCCTCGCTTCCTCCCTATTTAGAAATTCTCTGCCGGACAGCGCCGCATCCGCCTGCGCCTCTATAAATTCGCAGTCCTCTCTCGCAACCGCGCTCAGCCGCAAAACGGCATCGTCGGCGCGGGGATTGAGGCGGCGCAGCGCCGGCACAATTTCGGCGCGTATATAGTTTCTGGCATAACTCGCATCGGTATTTGTGCTGTCCGTCACATACTCAATTCCGCTTTCATTTGCATATTCCCGTATCTCCTCCGAGTAGCAACAAAGAAGCGGACGGATATATATTTCCCTGACCGGTGCAATTCCCGCAACGCCGCGCACTCCGGAGCCGCGGGTCATATGAAAAATAACAGTTTCAAGATTGTCTGTGGCACTGTGAGCGGTTGCAACCGCCGCGCCTCCCAGACGCTCCGACAAATTCAAAAGAAAAGCGTAGCGCACCTCTCTTGCACATTCCTCAAGTCCCATACCGCTCCCGGCGGCACGGGCTGGCACATCGACCTTTTCAACATACAGAGGAATACCGAGCTTTTCGCATACCCTGCGGCAGAAAGCCTCGTCGGCGTCGCCCTCCTCACCCCGTATCATGTGGTTTACATGAGCGGCAACAAGGCGCTTTTTGCAAACAGAAAGACGGCTGTGCAGCCAGCGCAGCAGCACGGAGGAATCGGCTCCGCCGGAAAAAGCGCAGATAACGCTTTGCGTGCCTTGCAAAGCCGCTTCAATGCCGCTGACGGCGGCAAAGCTGTCGATTTTTTCAAAAAGCTCCGCCATTTTCCTCCCCTTTCCGTTTTTCAGTCTTTGAACAGATCAGATAAATAATACTCCAAAAGATACGCGCCCGCAAATATGAGAGCCGCCGACGCAGCCGCGCACTCCAGCATTTCCGGCACCGCCCGCACCGGAGTATCGGTCTGCCCGCCGAGACACAGCGATATGTAAAGAAGCTGCATAAGCACCGCGCTGAAGCAAAGCTTCATCCCGCGCTGCACCGTCCCGCGGCTTATTTTTCTGTTTTTCATAACAATCCCCCGCTTTACACATTACTTTATATAATCGTAACACGCAAAGCGTCGGCGGGCAAGCGGTAATATATATCGGCAAATGCAAAATCCGCTAAAAAACAGTATACCACAAAGACGGATAAAGTCAATAAGAACAGGCAGTATTTGCCTTTTATTTTGTGTCCGCGCCCCTGCGCAGTCTGCGCCTTACGCGGTTAAGATGCCGCTCAAAGCTGCCACTGTCAAGAAGCTGCGCCAGCACATACTGCTCCAGTACGGGGACGGAGCAGGAAACAAAGCCGATTTTTTCCGCCGCCTCCGCCGCAAGTCTCTCTGGAAGCAGCATGTATCCTATACGCACCGCGGGAGAAATGCTTTTGGTAAAAGTGTTTATATACAGCACCCTCTCCCCGCCGTCCATGGAGAACAGAGTCTCAATGGGCTTGCGGCTGCGGCAGAATTCCGAGCCGAAATCGTCCTCGATAATAACGGCACCGCACTCACGCGCCCAGCGCAGATATGTCTGCTTTTTTGCCGCCGTGGCGGTAACGCCGCTGGGGAAGCTGTGATACGGAGTAACGTGCAGAACATCCGCCGAGGTGCCGAGCAGTGCATCCTCTGCTATGCCGTCAGCTTCAAGGGGAAGCGCCTCATATTTTATTCCGTGTGAGGCGTACACCTTTCCGATTTTGTCGTAAGAGGGAGTTTCAATGGCATACCGTCTGTCGGCGCCCAGCAGTATGACCGCCAAGTGGTACAAAGACTCCGCTCCGGAGCCTATGACCACTCTGTCGGGGGATACATCAATCCCTCTCGCTCGCCCCAGATAGCGGGCAACGGCGTCCCGCAAAGCAGGAAGACCCGCGCTTTCCGTGCGCTCAAGCACGGCGGGACCGTATTCGCTGAGAACATATCTGACGGTCTTTGCATAAACGCTGAGAGGAAAGGTGTTTTCCATTTCAAAAACGCGGGGCGCCCCCGTCGCGGCGGTTTTACTTTTTCCCGTTTCCCGCTCCGGCGGACGGCGGAAAACCTGCTCCTCGCGGTATATGACAAAATATCCGCTGCGCTGACGGCAGACGATATAGCCCTCCTCCTCCAGAAGCGCATAAGCGTGCTCCACGGTTATGACGCTGACCCCGTTTTGCTCCGCCGCACTGCGTTTTGAAGGCAGCTTTGCACCGTAAGGATATATACCCGAAGCTATTTCGTCCTTGAATTTCCCGTACAAATGTATGTACATGGGCTCCCTGCCCGCCGATCTGTTCATCTGGTTATATGTTTTTCTCCTGTTTTGATAGTTTTTTACTTATCAGCTGTGTGATATATTATACATATCTCCACGAAAATGTCAAGAAAAGGCGCAAAATCTGCCTGTGGCAGGCACGGGCTTTTGAAAAAGTCTGCACGCCGTAACTGTTTTTACCGAAAATCCAACCGTAATTCATCAAAACAAACAGCGCCGGCGGCGCTGTTTTGTACAATTGACATAAATACGGCAACTACGGCGGCACGGTTTATAAATATTGACAATGCCCTGCTCCTTGACTTTTGAAATAACAGAATGGTATAATTGTTATTATTAAGGTAGCAATACGGCAAAATCTCGAAAAAAATAACATTTTTCGCAAAGCAAAAAAAGCCGCGGAGGAACCGATATGAACGAGCTTGAAAAAAGCAGACAGGAAATAGACGAAATCGACCGGAGTCTGGCACAGCTTTTCTGCCGTCGCATGGAAAGCGTGAAAAACGTAGCGCTTTACAAAAGCGCTCACGGTCTGCCCGTGTTCGACGAAGAACGGGAAGCGCAGGTGCTGGAAAGAGCGGCAGGCCGCGTGGACGATCCCCTGCTGCGCTCCTATTATGTGCTTTTTGTGCGCGATATGATGGAAATTGCCAAAAAATACGAGCATAATATTCTTGAGGGGCAAAAAGTATCGTTCAGCGGTATTGCCGGCGGCTTTTCCGAAATAGCTTCAAGAAGCCTGTTTCCCGATGCCCGCCGCGTATCCTGCCGCGATTTTGAGGAAACCTACAAAGCGGTAGTCAGCGGAGAATGTGACTGCGCCGTGCTCCCCGTGGAAAACAGCTACGCGGGAGAAGTGGGACAGGTCATAGACCTGATATACTCCGGAAGCCTGTATATCACACAGATGCTGGAGCTTGAAGTCACGCAGAATCTGGTGGGACTTCCCGACAGCAGCACAGAGGATATAAAAGAGGTCATCAGCCATCCTCAGGCACTGGCTCAGTGCGACAAATATATAAAGGAACACGGCTTCGGTCAGTCTACGGCGGAAAATACCGCTGTGGCGGCACAGCTTGTAAGCAAAAGACAAGACAAAAGTCTTGCGGCTATCGCCAGCGAAGAGACCGCCGCGCTTTACGGACTCCGTGTGCTTGAACCCCATATAAACCGCAGCAGCCGCAATACAACAAAATTCGCCGTCCTTTCCAGAGCGTCGGCAAGCTTTGCCGACGGGGAAAACGGGGTTCATTCCCTGCTGCTGCTCACCGTCAATCACGAGGCAGGCTCCCTGGCAAAAGCGATAGCGGTAATAGGCAAATACGGCTACAATATGATAACCCTGCGCTCCCGCCCCTCGGGCAAAAAGCGCTGGAGCTACTATTTCTATATTGAAATCGAAGGCGATCTCTTTGAGGACAGAGCAAAAGAAATGCTGGAGGAGCTGCGCTCCTACTGCTCCGATCTGAGAGTTGCCGGAGCGTACCGCACCCATAAGTGCGCAGACAGCGAAAAAGCGGAGGAAAGACAATGACGACAATCCGTATGGATCTGGGCGGCAGAGGCTACGATATACTTGTAGGCAGCGGCGTCCTTGAGAATTTCTGCCACAGCGCCGATCTCGGGCGCAAGGTACTTATTCTCACCGACGACGGAGTGCCGAGGTGCTACGCCGAAACGGTAGCGAAAAGCTGCGCCGAGCCCTATATATACACGGTGCCCTCAGGGGAGAGCAGCAAAAGCATCGCCGTTTTCAAAGCGGTGCTGGAATTTATGCTTGAAAAAGGCTTTTCCAGAAGCGACTGCGCCGTGGCGGTAGGCGGCGGCGTGTGCGGAGATTTGTGCGGCTTCTGCGCCGCCTCCTATATGCGCGGTATAGATTTCTACAATGTGCCCACCACGGTGCTGTCTCAGGTAGACTCCTCCGTAGGCGGCAAGACCGCAGTAAACCTTGACACCGTAAAAAACATCGTGGGCGCCTTCTGGCAGCCCCGCCTTGTAGCGGCGGACACAGATACGCTTTCCACGCTTCCCGCCCGTCAGGTGTCAAACGGTCTGGCGGAAGCGCTTAAAATGGCGGCCACCTTTGACGAAGAGCTTTTCTCCCTGTTCGAAAGCGGCAAGGCGGCAGAAAAGCTTGAAGAGGTCTGCGCCCGCTCCGTGGATCTCAAGCGCGCAGTAGTCGAGAAAGACGAGCGCGAGGGAGGGCTCAGAAAGCTTCTTAACTTCGGTCACACCATAGGTCACGGAATTGAAAGCGCCTGCGGCATGAGCGGTATGCTTCACGGCGAATGCGTCGCCGTCGGTATGCTCCCCATGTGCTCTCCCGAGGTAAGCAAACGAATCGGGACTTGCCTTGAAAAGCTCTCGCTGCCCACCCGCGTCAGCGCCGACCCCGCCCGTGTGCTTGAAGCCGTGAAGCATGACAAAAAAGCGCACAACGACCGTGTCAGTGCCGTGTTCGTTGACGAAATAGGAAAAGGATATATAAAGGACATTACTTTTGAAGAGCTTGAAGAACTTATAAAGCTCGTCTGCGAATAATACTTACGAAAGGCAGATGCAAACAGTGAAACTTCTTGTTATAAACGGTCCCAACCTCAATATGCTGGGAATACGCGAGCCGCAGCATTACGGCAGCCGTACCTACGCACAGCTTTGCAGTATGATAGAAAAGCATTGCGCGAAGGAAAGCATCGAGGTTGAAATATACCAGTCAAACCACGAGGGAGACCTTGTTGACAAAATACAGTCGGCGTACGAAAACGCCGACGGCATAGTCATAAATCCCGCCGCCTATACGCATACCTCCGTGGCGCTGCTTGACGCTCTGAAAGCGGTGTCTCTGCCCGCCGTAGAAGTGCATATTTCCGATGTGGACAGCAGAGAGGATTTCCGAAAAATAAGCTATGTAAGACAGGCGTGCATAAAGACCGTGTCGGGACACGGCTTTGAAGGTTACCTTGAAGCAATAGATATTGTTTCGGATCATCTGAAACAAAGAACGGAAAAACAATAAATGAAAGTTAAAATAGAAAAAAGCAGAGCCGAGGGTGCGGTGACAATACCTCCCTCAAAAAGCGACGCTCACCGCAAGCTCATATGCGCCGCCATGTGCCCGGGAGAAACTACCGTCATTCACGGTATGTACCCGTCCCGCGACATTCTTGCCACCGTTTCCTGTCTTGAAGCCCTCGGCGCCCGCTGCACCGTCAGCGGCGGCGACTGCACCGTTACGGGAACGGATTTCAGAATGTCAAAGGGAACAGAGCTTGAATGCGGCGAAAGCGGCAGTACACTGCGCTTTATGATACCTTTGTGTATGCTGTCGGGCGAGCCCTTCCGACTGCACGGCACAAAAAAGCTGCTGTCGCGCCCGCTGTCCGTGTATTCGTCCCTCGCAAAGGAGAACGGCGTCCGCTTTGAAACAGAGGATGAATATGCTCTCATTTCGGGAAAGCTTACTGCAAACAGCTTCACCGTTCCCGGGGACATCAGCAGTCAGTTCATCACGGGACTTATGCTGCGGGCGGCGGCCTGCGGGGAGGCTACACGCATAACGGTAACCCCTCCCTTTGAAAGCCGCTCATACGCCCTTATGACCGCCGACGTGCTTCGACGGTTCGGTGTATCGGCAAATACGGACGAAAACATCATAACCGTAAGCGGCTCACTGTCTTCCCCCGGGGAAATATATGTGGAGGGCGACTGGTCCTCCGCCGCATTCTTTGAAGCCTTTAATTTTATGGGCGGCAAAGTGCAGACGGCGGGGCTGTCCTATGACAGCTTTCAGCCGGACAGGCGCTTTAGAGAAATCGCCGAAAGGCAGGAGCTTTGCGCAGACCTTTCCGACTGTCCCGACCTTGCGCCCATGCTTTTTGCCCTGGCGGCTTACCGCGGATACGGAAAGTTTGCCGGCACCGCAAGGCTCAGATATAAGGAAAGTGATCGCGCCGAGGCAATGAAATCCGAGCTTTACAAAATGGGAGCCGAAACGCTTATAGAAGAGGACAGCGTGACCGTAACCTGCCCCTCCCTGCACGCACCCGCCTCCCTCATAAGTTCCCATAATGACCACAGAATAGCAATGGCAATGTCCGTACTTTGTACCGTTACCGGCGGGACAATTGACGGCGCCGAGGCCGTGTCCAAAAGTATGCCCGACTTTTTTGAAAAGCTGAAAGCTTTAGGAGTCAATTGCAGTGAAACTAATCCGTAACAGAACATTTCTCATAGTCGGACTGGGTCTTATAGGCGGCTCCTACGCCAAAGCCCTGCACCGCAACGGCTTCCGCGTCACCGCCATAACAAAAGAGCAGGCGGACATTGACTACGCCGTAGAAATGGGCTATATAGACGAGGGCAGTACCGAGGTGGATCCCCGCCTGGTGGGAGAAGCCGACATAACCGTATTCGCCCTGTATCCCCATATCTTTAAGGAGTGGATAAGTGACTATCAGCAGTATTTCAAGTCCGGCTCGTATATTACCGATGTAACGGGCGTAAAATCCGCCGTGGTCTACGAAATACAGGATATGCTGAGAGACGATGTGGAATTTATTGCCGCACACCCCATGGCCGGTAAGGAATGCTCCGGAGTGCAAAACAGCGACGACTCCATATTCAGAGACGCCAACTATATCGTGGTGCCCACGGAGAAAAACACTCCCGAAGCAATCGAAATGTGCGAAAGTCTGGGAAGCGTTCTCGGCTTCTGGCGGGTAGGCGTACTGTCCCCGGAGGAGCACGACGAAATGATAGGCTTTCTGTCTCAGCTTACCCACTGTATCGCCATTTCTCTTATGAACTGCAACCGCAACGATGATCTGTCCAAATATACGGGCGACTCCTTCAGAGACCTTACCCGTATAGCAAAAATAAACGACGAGCTGTGGTCGGAGCTGTTCCTGCTCAACAAAAAGCCCCTGCTGAAAGAAATGCAGGCGTTCGAAGATGAGCTTAAATCCCTGAGAGAAGCAATTGAACGCGAGGACACCGACACTATCCGCGCAAAAATGCGTCTCTCCACCGAAAGAAGAAAGATTTTTGACAAAAAATAAGAGGTACCAAAAATGCAGAACATCGAATTCATTCAGAAGCTGACTATTCCGAAAGAGCTCAAGGAGCGCTTCCCCGTATCGGAAGAAACCGGAAAGATAAAAGAAAAAAGAGAAGCCGAAATACGCAAGGTATTCACAGGCGAGTCCGATAAATTTCTTCTCATAATCGGTCCCTGCTC
>JBJDYY010000052.1:0-24282 GCA_051867715.1 Candidatus Avispirillum sp. | reverse complement strand
TGAGCTTCGTCAGAGAAATGATGTAAAATGGACTTTTATAAGCCCTGCGGGAGATTTCAGAGCAGACGGAGAGCGTACCGGGAAATACATTCTTGCCGGTGAGGAATTAACGCTTAATTCCAAAGGCGAAAGTATTATAAGCTATGCGGATTATGCGATTGCAATGATTGATGAGGCAACAACCGGAGATCACATTCAAAAACGCATCAGCGTAGTCAGAGAATAATTATAATTGTCGATTTTATGCCGAAAAAAGCCACGCAAACTGCTGCTTGCGTGGCTTTCAGCGTCTGAAAACAGAGAGAAAAGATATGGACTGCTTAAAATATCTTGTGGGTAAAATCCATACTGTCGTTGCTGCTACCGTTGATAATGACGGACTTCCCGTAACCTGCGCAATTGACATAATGGACTGTGACGCAAACGGGCTGTATTTCATCACGGCGAAAGGTAAAGAATTCTATTCACGCCTTGTACGAAAAAGATATATAGCTTTAACAGGGATAAAAGGCCGCGACACTATGTCTTGTGTATCAATTTCCGTTCGTGGAAAGGTGAGTGAACTCGGTTCGGAAAGACTTGCAGACTTATTTTGCAAAAACCCGTATATGGCAGAGATTTATCCCAATGAAGAAAGCAGAAAAGCATTAACCGTGTTCCGCATTTATGAAGGTAACGGAGAATGGTTTGACCTTTCAAAGAGACCGATTGAGCGCAGAGGCTTTGCCTTTGGCGGAAAAAAGCAAGAAGAAGAAAGAGGATACTTCATAAACAGCAAATGTATCGGCTGCGAAAGCTGCCTTGGAGTCTGCCCGCAGAATTGTATCCGTAAAAGTACAACTTTTATTATTGAGCAGTCACATTGCCTGCACTGCGGGAACTGTGCTTCGATATGTCCCGTAAAGGCGGTAGAAAAGAGAAAATGATAATGACGCAAACTGAAAGAAGAAAGTATTTGATATCAGCACTCTTAAAAGAGCAGCCGCAACACTCCAAAACAGACATTCCGACGGATGAGCAGGAGCAAAAAGCCCTGCTTCGTTCGCTTTTTAATCTTCGTATGCCCGAGCCTGCAAACGATGAATTTTTAGCTGTGCAGGACGCTTATTTGCAAAAAGAAGCAAGACTAAAGGGGATTTCAGGTCTTGCCGATTTGCAACCAATTGAGCAAGATATTTATCTTTGGCAGGGCGATATTACAACGCTTGCCTGTGACGCCATTGTAAACGCCGCAAACTCCGCACTTCTGGGATGCTTCTGCCCCTGCCACGGCTGTATTGATAACGCTATTCATACATATGCAGGTATAGAACTCCGTCTGGAATGTGCCGA
Source organism: Candidatus Avispirillum sp. (assembly GCA_051867715.1). GTDB lineage: Bacteria > Bacillota > Clostridia > Oscillospirales > CAG-272 > Avispirillum. Next base: position 22,950 of record JBJDYY010000052.1, on the reverse strand, counting down.
TATTATGAAAAAGCAGGGATATCCGGAGCCTGTCGGCAGGGCGAAAATCACAAAAGCATACAATCTCCCTTGCGGATATGTGATTCACACGGTAGGACCTTATATCGGCGGCAGGGTTACCGAAAAGGACACAGAGCATCTTTCCTCCTGCTACCGCTCCTGTCTGGAGCTTGCAGAGCAAAACGGTTTGAAAAGTATTGCGTTTTGCTGTATTTCCACGGGAGAATTCCATTTTCCCAATTATGAAGCGGCGGAAACCGCAATTAAAACTGTTAAAGACTTTAAGAAACATTCACACAGCAGAATCAAGGTGGTATTCAATGTTTTCAAAGATACGGACTGCGAAATCTACCGGGGACTTCTCGGATAATATAAAAAGGCTTAAAGAAGAAATCGAGTCTGCAGACGCTGTTGTAATAGGAGCCGGAGCGGGGCTTTCCGCGTCGGCGGGCTTTGCCTATAACGGAGAACGGTTTGAAAAATACTTTGCGGATTTTCACGAAAAATACGGCATTACGGATATGTATTCGGGAGGGTTTTATCCGTTCGACACATGTGAGGAATATTGGGCGTGGTGGTCAAGACATATTCTTGTGAACAGATATGACTGTCCGGTCGGCAAGCCGTACAGAGACCTGCTCGCACTTGTGGAAAACAGGGATTATTTCGTTTTGACAACAAATGTAGACCATCAGTTTCAGAAAGCGGGATTTGATAAGAAACGGCTGTTTTACACTCAGGGGGATTACGGTCTGTGGCAATGCGCAAAAGCTTGTCACAATAAATCCTATGATAATGAAGAAACAGTCCGGGCAATGGCAGAACAGCAAAAAGATATGAGAATACCTACGGCACTTATTCCGGAATGTCCTGTCTGCGGCAGACCTATGACAATGAATCTGCGCTGTGACGATTTATTTGTGCAGGACAGCGGATGGTATGCGGCGGCAAGCCGTTACAAAGATTTTATCCGCCGCCACGGCAATTCCCATATTCTGTTTTTGGAGCTCGGCGTGGGAATGAATACGCCGGTCATAATAAAATATCCGTTTTGGCAGATGACTGCACAAAATCCGGAAGCGGTTTATGCGTGTATAAATCTCGGGGAAAGCTTTTGCCCGTCTGAGATTTTAAGTCAGTCTGTATGTATTTGCAAAGATATCGGAGAGACGCTTTGCGCACTGTCCGAACCGTAAAAATATATTATTCCCCGATTTGCAGACAATTATTCATCGGTTGTCAAAAAGACGGCAGCGCAAAATAACAGAAAAATCGGAGAATTCAGAAAAAGAAAAAAGCGGGATGTTGTCCCGCCGAAAGCACACTTCTCCCGCAAAGCCGCAAGGTCTGCGCTTACCTCAGCTTTTTGGAGAGTTTTTCCATATAATCAAAGAACTTTTCCCCCGAAAGGTTATAGGCGAGGGGAATAATATCGTCGCTGCCCACTGCCGCAAGCGCCACGGCGCAGTTGGCGGTAATGTTGCCCTTGCAGCCTGCTCGGCCGCGGGTAATTCCGGAAAAGAGAGCGTTGAGCACCCCGCCGTGGGTAACAACAATGCACACGCCGCTTCCCTCAAGTCGGCGTATTTCCCCTACAACGCGTTTCATGCGAACGGTTGTGTCGGGAACTGTCTCCATATCCTCCGGATAGTCCTCGGGGGCCTTGTATTTTTTCTTGCGCTCGGCGTATGTAAGTCCCGTAAGAGAGCCGTATTCGCGCTCAATAAGCCCGTCCACGACCGTAGGTTTACCGCAGCCAAGCGCCTCGGTCACGGCAAAGGCTGTGTCATAAGCTCTGGAAAGCGGAGAGCAGTACACACCTTTGATTTCAAGCCGTCCGGGCAGCACCTCTTTTATGCTGGCGGCGCAGGCCGCCGCCTGAGCTTTTCCCTCGTCGCTCAGAGGAATATCCACTCTGCCCTGAAGTTTTGACAGCGCATTCCACTCCGTGGCGCCGTGGCGGACAAACAGCATAAGCTGACGGCCGCGGCCGAGCATAAACGCCGCCTGAGCGGGAGTGCAAAACACCGCGGGGAAGCTGCAGAAAGAGGAAATACCCGCTCCCGCGTTATCGGAAAACTGATTTTTTCCCATTTTGCCCTCTCCCCTTTCCGTAGGTGATTTACTCCGCATTTTTACCGCAGCGTACAAATATCATATACATTGTACACCAAAGGGTCAAAACTGTCAATATATGTCAAAGGGTGTATGTGTAAAAATTATGTATGATTACAATAAAAGTTTAACAAAAGCAGGAATCAGGCACAAACCAACCGACAATACATCTGCCGATGGGTAAGATTAAGCGTTCTCACCGAAAAGGCAACGAATACTTTTATGCCACCCATTCTTTCTTTTCTGACCGCAAGTCTCCTGCATTACATCAATGCAGTTATTTTCTCCGGCAAAATCTTCTGATTTTTGTTACACATCATTGACAAACCTGCAATGCACAGTGCCCCCCGATTTGCCTGCGGCACTTGACATATAAGGACTCGGAATATATAATAATATTGATATTATGGAGTATTGTATCCCTTTGGCAAGAGCCGTTGCGGAAGATACGGAAAGGAACCTGAAAAATGAAAAAAATCATGCTCGGCAACGAGGCTGTTGCCCGCGGACTTTACGAGGCGGGCGTTAGCTTTGTCTCCAGTTATCCCGGTACCCCCAGCACGGAGATAACTGAATTTGCCGCAAAATACGACGAAATATACGCCGAATGGGCGCCTAACGAAAAGGTGGCTCTTGAAGCCGCTCTCGGCGCAAGTGTGGGCGGTGCCCGCTCCTTCTGCGCTATGAAGCATGTGGGACTCAATGTTGCCGCAGACCCGCTTTTTATTACTGCATACACAGGTGTGGGCGGCGGTTTTGTCATCGGCGTTGCCGACGACCCCGGAATGCATTCCTCTCAGAACGAGCAGGACAGCCGTCACTATGCCGAAGCCGCAAAGCTGCCTATGGCGGAGCCTGCGGATTCCGCTGAATGCAAGGAATTCGTGCGCCTTTGCTATGAGTATTCCGAAAAGTTCGACACACCCTTTATTCTGCGCCTTACCACCAGAGTTTCCCATTCTTCAAACCCCGTGGAGACTTTGGAGCGAAAGGAGCTTCCCCTGAAAGAATATGTTAAGGACGCCGCGAAGCATGTTATGATGCCCGCAAATGCAAAACGCCGTCATGTCGTGGTGGAAAAAAGGCTTGCCGACCTTGAAGAATTTGCGTATAGCTGTCCTTTCAACAAAACCGAAAAGGGCGGAAGTCTCGGAATCATTACGGCGGGAAACTGCTACAATTACGCGAAAGAGGTTTTCGGCGACAGCGCCTCTTATCTGAAGCTGGGTCTGGTATATCCCCTTTCCGAAAAGCTTATCAGAGAGTTTGCCGAAAGTGTGGAGCAGATTATTGTTATTGAGGAGCTTGACGGCTTTATCGAACGCTTCTGCCGCAGCATAGGACTTAAAGTGACCGGAAAAGATGTGCTTCCCCTGTGCGGCGAGTATTCTCAGTCCCTGCTTAGGGAAAAGCTTCTGGGCGAGGAGCCTCAGAACACCGCACTGGGCGACGATATTCCCGCCCGTCCTCCCGTACTGTGCCCCGGATGCCCTCACAGAGGCGTATTCTATGTGCTGAAAAAGATGGGAGTTACGGTTTCCGGAGACATCGGCTGCTACACTCTGGGCGCGGTGCCGCCCCTTGCAGCCATGGACTCTACATACTGCATGGGCGCGTCAATTTCCGCTCTGCACGGCTTTAACAAGGTGCGCGGCGACGAGGATCGCTCCGTTGCCGTTATCGGAGACTCCACCTTTATGCATTCCGGCATGACGGGACTCGTTAACATCGTTTACAACGGTGGAAAGTCCACCGTTATAATACTTGACAACCGCATTACCGGTATGACAGGACATCAGCAGAATCCCCTTACGGGTCTGACGCTTAAAAACACCCCCGCTCCCTACATCTGTCTTGAGGACATATGCGCGGGACTGGGCGTTGCAAGAGAGCACATCAGAGTTGTTGACCCCGCAAAGCTTAAAGAGCTTGAACAGGTTATCGGCGAGGAGCTTGCTGCAGACTGCCCGTCGGTCGTTATCTGCCGCCGTCCCTGCGCTCTGCTTAAGGGTGTTGAGAGACACCCCGCTCTGCGCGTCAATACGGAAAAGTGCCGCGGATGCACCTCTTGTATGAAGATAGGCTGCCCCTGCATTTCCATGGTACGCGGCGAGGACGGCAAAAAGAAAGCCGCAGTTGATCCCCTTATGTGCGTAGGCTGCGGGCTGTGCAAAGAGCTGTGCGCTTTCGGCGCCTTTGAAGACTGAGGCTCAGTATAACGGAAAGGCTGGAACGATATGAATACTAAGAATATAATGATAGTCGGCGTGGGCGGACAGGGCTCTCTGCTGGCAAGCCGAATTCTCGGCGCCGCAGCTCTCGGCAGCGGCTACGATGTGAAGGTCTCCGAGGTACACGGCATGAGTCAGCGCGGGGGCAGTGTGGTCACATATGTGCGCTACGGCGAAAATGTTGCTTCCCCCGTAATCTGCGAGGGCGAGGCTGATGTTATACTGTCCTTTGAAAAGCTGGAGGCTGCCCGCTGGCTGCCATATCTGCGTATCGGCGGCACCGTTGTCACCGGTACTCAGGAGATAAACCCCATGCCTGTTATTACGGGAGCGGCTCAGTATCCCGACGCGCTCTGCGAAAAGATAAAAGCGCTGGGAGTGAATATTATATCCGAGGACGCAGTTGCCATTGCGGAAAAGGCAGGCAGCGAAAAAGCTGCAAATGTGGCGCTTATCGGGCTTGCCGCTCATGTGCTGGGATTTGAAGCCGCGGCTCTGCGTGACGCCGTCGCCTCCTGCGTGCCCGCAAAGGCGAGAGACATAAATCTCCGCGCTTTTGACGCCGCGACTGAGAAGGTCGGCTGATGGTAGACCTTCTGTCGCTTCAGAAATATTTTATTCTGTCACATCTGCACGAGGGCGATATTGCCTGCGATTTTACCATGGGCAACGGTCACGACACGGCTTTTCTGTCAAGCACCGTGGGAGAGAGCGGCTCAGTTACCGCCTTTGATATTCAGCCTATGGCGCTGGAGTCTACGGCACGCCGCCTCAGAGAGAGCGGCTGTCCCGAAAACTGGCGGCTTATATGCGCTTCACATCACCGCGCAAAGGAATTTGTAAATGCTCCCATAAAGGCGGGTATGTTCAATCTGGGATATATGCCCGGAAGCGGCAACAAGGCGCTTACAACCATGAGAAGCACTACTCTGCCTGCTGTGGAAAACGCGCTGTCCATGCTGGACCGCGACAGCATACTTATGGTTGCCGTATATCCCGGTCATCCGGAGGGAGCCGCGGAGGGGGAGGAGCTGCAAAAGTATTTCTCTACTCTTTCGCGCTACAAGCTGTGCATAGCAAAGTTTCAGATGTGCAATTCTCCTACTTCCCCTTATTTCATGATAGCGGAAACAAAATAGTTTTTTCCCCTTTTTAGGTATTTTTATTGAAAGGCGGTGCGGATATGTCGTACGGCGTACGCAGAGACAGACCTCTTGTCAACGACGACGGTACTCTGTCAAGAGCAGGGCAGACTCCGCGCCGACCTGCGGCAAGACCCGTGCAAAGCTCGTCAAAAATGCGCAGTATTATGGGCGCGCCGGAGGAAGTGCGCGCAAACGGCGGCGCTTACGGCGGTGCGTATGGCACTGCATACGGAAGCAGAAGCAACGCATACGGAAGCGGTGCACACGGCACCGGCAGCGCGTACGGCAGTGCAAGAACAGCGCCGCGCCCCGCTCCCGTGAAGGTCACGCCGAAAGCCCCGGCGCAGGATAGAGGAGCGGCATTGCGCGCCCACCCGCAGCCGACGCAGACAGCGAGACAGGCGGGGCAATACGGATACGGGTATGCCGGGCAGTACGGACAGGCAGCACGGTACGGACAATCGGGTCAGTACGGTCAGGCGAATCAGTACGGGCAGAATCCGCAGACACGGATGTCACCGCAGACCCCACAGAATATTCAGCCAAGGCAGGGTCAGCAATATGGGCAAAGCCGCCCCGTCAGTGCGGGGACAGGACGCGGAGGTAATATGCCGCCGCAAAGGACACCCGCCGCGGTGCAGAGAAATACGGCGCCCACGGCAAATCCCGTCCGAAACAGCGGGACGCAGAGAGCGGCGGCTCCAATACAAAGAGCGCCGGGCGGCGCGCAAAGAACGAAAGGGACTGCAAACGCCGCGCGGCAAAAAAGCTCTGCCCCGGTCGGCTCTGCTCAGCAAAAGAGAGGCACAGCCGCAAAGGGCAGAGAGCAAAAGCAAAACAAAGGCTCCGGCGGATGGGTCATTCCCGAGGGAAGTCCCATATACACCGTGCAGGGCAGGTCTTACGAGGCAAGCCGCGATTATACACCCGCCCGAAGCAGTCCGCCGCAAAGCGCAAAGCAGCCGAAGAAAAAAGCTAAAGAAAAGAAGAATGCGGGCGCCGCCATACTTTTCGGCATAAAAATTTTTATGACCCGTCTTCTTATTATGCTTATAATATGCTCCCTGTGTACCTTTTGGTGGTACAGGGCGCAGTTTCATTCCACAAACGGCGGCTCCTCCGACGATGTAAAATACTCCATGGAAGCCGAGGACGGCTCCTCTCTGTCCTTTACGGCTCCCGCCGCGTCTGCCTACCGCCACGGAGTTATGTATGTGGATTTTTCCACGGTGTCGCAGTGGTTCGGCATGGCGGAGGTGGGCAGCATTGACTCCATGCGCTATGTCATTACCTCCCCCGACGACCGCACAAGCGAGGGCAGCGGCGCGGAGGAATATGTTATTTTTACAAACGGCTCCGCAGGCGCATCCGTCAACGGCTCCTCCGTTATTATGAGCGGAGCGTGCCGCACCGCAGGCTCCCATGTCTGGGTACCCCTGTCCTTTATTGAAAACTACATTACCGGAATTTCCGTGGAGCATTCCTCTCGCGGGTCGGTTACTTTTGTTCGGGTTGCAGATACCGACACAGACAAGGAAAATGCGGAGGGCACGGACACAGATAGCGCAGCCGCCGTTTCCCTGCGGCTTAAAAGAGCAGCTCCCCTGCCGCTGCCGGAAATGCCCGAAAGCGACGGAGATACGGCAAAATAAATATTTACGGCAAAGAAGCAAATACAAATGAGCACTTTAATGACAGCAAATTATCACACCCACACCGCACGGTGCCGTCACGCCGTGGGTAGCGACGAGGAATATGTTCTCGCCGCTATGGACGCGGGAATCACCACTCTCGGTTTTTCCGACCACTGCCCTTATGTGGGCTTTGACGGGGATTATTATTCAAGCTACCGTATGTACTGCGACTATCTGAGAGATTACTGCGAAAGCATTACAGGTCTTAGAGAAAAGTACAGGGGAAAAATCGACATACTGCTGGGACTTGAGACGGAATACTACCCCGCCCTTTTCCCTGCGCTCCTTGATTTTCTCCGCCCCTACGGCATTCAGTATATGATACTGGGGCAGCACTATCTTGACGACGATCAGTACGGCACCTGGACAAGGTGGGTAAAAACCGAGGACGAGCTGCATAAATATGCCGATCAGTGCTGTGAGGCATTGAGAACAGGCGTGTTTTCCTACATCGCTCACCCCGACATAGCAGGCTTTGACAGAGAAAACCCTCTGTTTTCAAAGGAAATGCGCCGTATCGCCCGCTGTGCAAAAGAGTTGGGGCTGCCTGTGGAAATCAACCTGTTGGGAATTACCTCGGGGCGTGACTATCCCTGCACGCAGTTTTTAGAGGCCGCCGCGGCAGAGGGCTGCACCGCAATTCTCGGCCGTGACGCTCACACTCCCCACGCTTTCTACGAGCTTGACGCCGTGGAAACCGCCGTAAAGATGGCAAACAGCGCGGGGCTCAGGATAACGGACAAAGCGGATTTTCACAAGCTTGAAAATTATTATAAGAATCTGTAAGCGCGGCGGTCATAGCGGCTCGCCGCATAAGAAAGCTCTGCCGAATGGTTTGGTGGCAGTGAGACAGTATAAAGTACGCCCGAAGAAGTTTAGTATTTTTCGGGCGCTTTCCTATACGAGCGGAAGTCTTTTTATGGTTTACCGATATACTTGATTTACGGAAATGCGTGATAAATCGGAATTTGCGGAGATTGTAATGGAAGTCTATGAAATCAAAAATAATAAAAAACGCTTTTTAGAATTACTGCTATTAGCGGATGAACAGGAAAATATGATTGACCGATATCTTGAGAAAGGTACAATGTATGTGCTTGATGATAACGGTGTGAAAGCAGAATGTGTTATAACCGACGAAGGAAACGGGTGTCTTGAAATCAAAAATATTGCAACCGTTCCGGAGAGTCAAAGAAAAGGTTATGGAAGAGCCTTAATCAATTTCATTGTTCAAAGATATACCGGTCGATACTCTCTATTGCAAGTTGGAACGGGAGACAGCCCGCTTACAGTTCCGTTTTACGAAAAATGCGGTTTCGTCCGCTCTCACCGCATCAAAAATTTTTTTACGGAGCAATATGACCATCCAATATATGAGTGCGGAGTTCAACTGGTGGATATGGTCTATTTGGAAAGATATTTATAACTTCCCTGTTTATCGGACTTGTCGGACTTTAATTCCCATTAAGACAAAAAACGCGCTTATACTCTACTATCGAAAGCAGCGGGTAATATGCAGAGTTTCGCTTTTCAAGGCGGATGATCCCCGCGCAGGTATCGGTATTCCGGTTAAAAAATCCTCCGTATGTATTAGTCTACGGAGGATTTTCTGTTTTACGGGTACCCGACTAAGCGTCAGGGGCGCGTTTTCTGTTTGCGTCGGTTTTCGGCGGCTATGCTTCTTTGGGAATTCGTATCACTATTTCCGTACTTCCCGCGCACTCGCGGCGCAGGGTCTCCACGGGCAGTCCCGACAGTCTGACGGTCTCCACGGCGCGATCAATGGTATTATAGAGAAGTCTTACATCGCGCACAATAAGCTTTTTTGTGCCGCGGTGCTTTTCCTCGTTCTCCCGCGTGCGCTCCGCCTCCACAAGCCTGTCCACATATTCCTCCGTTGCCGATACATTCATACCCCGGCGGATAACGGTGTGCATTACGCTTCGCCGTCTGTCCGCGTCCTTTATCCGCAGAAGTGCGCGGACATGGCGCTCCGTAAGAGAGGAAGTCAGTATTTCCTCCCTGTCCTCCGGCGGTATGCGCAGCAGCCGCAGCTTGTTTGCCACATAGGACTGGGAGCAGGAAAGCTGCGACGCGATTTTTTCCTGCGTAAGGCAATGAATCTGCATAAGCCGCGCTATGGCCTGCGCCTGCTCGAACATATTGAGGTTTTCTCTTTGGATATTTTCGATAATTGCAAGGTGTGCAGACTCTTCGCTGTCGGCGTTTACCGTAACGCATGGCACCCGCTCAAGTCCCAGAAGCCGCGCCGCCCGCAGTCTTCTCTCCCCCGCCACAAGCTCATATACACCGCTGCCCTCTACGCGCCGCACCGCAAGAGGCTGTATTATGCCGTGCTGTCTTATGGAGTCCGCAAGACGGCATATGGCGTCCTCCGTGAAAAATCTTCGCGGCTGCGCGGGATTTGGCGTTATTTCGTCAGGCGACAGCATAAATATGCGCTCGCCCCCTGCATCGGCCTCCTCCCTATGCAACTTTTCCGCCGTCTCTTTTTCGCAGTCCGGCGTCTGTTGTGTTTGCTGTGTTTTCTGAAAGAACAAAATTCCTGCCACTTTCACATTCCCCCTCTTTTTCTGTATATACAGAATACTACGGGGAATGTAAAATATAGCAGGAATTAAGCCTTGTTTTTATATATGTTTTTGCCGCTTTGCGCCCTCTCACCGCTGTTTGCCGCGCTCAAAGCGGTTTTTTCGTTATCTGTGAATAATTTCGGGGATGTATCGCTTTTGCGGGGGAAATCTTTCGGTAAATAAGGAGAAATCGCTTTTCTTCAAGGTCAGGTATAAAATACTGTCTACACTCCGCAAGCTCGCAGCCCAATACTTTTGCGGCGCTCTTTGCTTCCTCGGCTTCCTCAAGTGCCGCGGCGCCCTTCATGGCAACAAACGAACCGCCCACGCGCACAAAGGGGGTACACAGCTCCAGAAGCACCCGAAGAGAGGCAACGGCGCGGGCGCCTGCCGCGTCAAAGCTTTCCCGAAGCGCGGTATGCGCCGCTTCCTCGGCGCGGCCTGCAATGCCTTCAAAATTTACGATACCGGCGACGGCTGCACATTCTTTCATATATGCAACCTTTTTCGCAGTGCTGTCAAGGGCGGTGACAGCCGTATCCGGCAGCACCGCCGCTGTGGGAAGTGAGGGAAAGCCCGCGCCGCTTCCCACATCTATAAGGCTTTTTGCACCCACGACTCTGAGCGCCTCGGCAAAATACAGGCAATCCGCAATGTGCTTGCGCATAACCGCCCACGGCTCGGTAATAGCCGTCAGGTTAAAGCTTTTTGAGCGCTCGTCAAGCATTTCGCATATTGTAAAAAGCTTTTGTACGCTTTCGCTGCTGTACTGCGGCAGCTCTCCCCTGCGGCATATGTCGCAAAGCTCTTTTTCAAATTCTTCTTTTGTATAAAACATCACGCGCTCCGTTTTTTCAGTATTTGTCGTGTCTTCCTGTAAGGGCGATAATCAGTTTCATATCGTCCTCCGTGGCGCCCCGCTTTCCCGCGCACGCCGCCTTATTTCGGCGCACGGCTCCGCATACGGTGCATTTGTGGATAATTACATAGCCTTTTTTCGGGTCGGGCTCGGCGCCCACCGGCTCCATCATCCCTCCGCAGCCGCTGGCGCGGTCTCCCGGATTTTCGTCAAGATGGCGGCTCCAAAGGCAATAGGGACAATGGTTGCGGGAGGTATATCCCAGGGGCTCCACGGTTTTTCCGCAATGCCCGCATACAAAGCCTGAGTCATTTTTCGTAAATCTTTTTTGTTCCATTATTTACTAATCTCCGCGCACTTGAAACTTTTTTGAAATTTTTTCATATCTCTCCAAATAATCCGCCGAGGGTGAATACGCCGGTAAAGACGGGCAATAATAGTAGCGTGCGATACTACTATTACACAAAGGAGCAAATAAAATGAAAAGTAAAACAGTAAAAGGTCTCTCGGTTCTGTTTGCGCTTGTTATAGCCGCGGCGCTGTTTACATTTTCGGCATTTGCCGCAAATGTTGAGCCCACAGCGGGAGACGGTGCGGCCGTTAGCGCCGTGCCTGCGGCAAACACAAACGGCAACAACGCAAGGTCCGATACAAGCGACACAAGCGGTACCAATGACAAGGATAACAATATGGGCACCGACAACGGACTTACTGACGGCAACGCGAACAACGGCACAAACGGAAACGATAACAACGCCGCCGAAAACGGCGATGTCACCGACAATGCGGAAAACGGCATCGTCAGCGGAAGCGACAACAAGGATAACGGCACAAGCGACAACAAGGGTACAGACTCTTCTTCAAAAGCCGATGATACTTCAAACAAAAAGGATGAGGTGACCTCGGGCGGCGCCGTTGACAACACAAAGGACAACGGAATGAGCGTATGGGCTATTGTCATCGCCATTATAATCGTTGTTGCAATTATTATTCTGATTATCGTTCTGGTACCCAAGAAGAAGGGCTGACCGTGACGGCAAATCCTGAACAGTCGGAATAAACCTCAAAAACCTGGCGGCTTTTCGCGGGGGAGAAAAAACTCCCCCGCGCTTTTCTTTTATGCGGCGGTTATATATAGCGGTGAAGCTGGATTTTATGCAATTGCATAAAATATATCATAATCACTTACCCACGCAGAAGCGGGCAAAGATCTCGGACACTATATCCTCAGTGACTCCTCTGCCGTCAAGCATTCCCATTTCGGCAAGAGCGCTTTCCGCAAGGGTACATACGGCGTCAAGGGGGTCTCCCCTGCGAAGTCCTTTCGACGAAGCGTCAATCAGCTCAAGTGCTTTTTCGGCAGTTGCCTTATGTCTTACGTCCCACAGCACCGCGTCCTTTTCAAGGGAAATGCCGTCGCTGTTGTATATACGGGACACGGCACCGTACAGCCTGTCCGCTCCCTCGCCTGTGGCGGCGGACATTATTACATATTCATCGAAAAAGTCGCCCGTATCTGTTTCTTTTACGCACAGCGGCAGATCGCTTTTATTTATTACGCATATTTTTGCGGCGTCAACATCCCGAAGATGCTTTGTTAGCTCTCTGTCCTCCTGCGACAGGGGGCGGGAGCCGTCGAAGGCCGCAATAACAAGCTCGGCGCTGTCCATTACCTGCAAGGCGCGGCTGATACCTGCCGATTCCACTCTGTCCTCCGTATCTCTTATACCTGCCGTGTCGGCTATGCGCAGCGTAACGCCTCCCGCGTCAACAGTTTCCCAAAGAGTATCGCGGGTAGTGCCTGCCACATCGGTGACGATTGCCCTATCGCTTCGGCAAAGCAGATTGTAAAGGGAGCTTTTGCCGCTGTTGGGGGCTCCCACAATAGCGGTGACAACGCCGTCGGCAACGGCACTGCCTGTGCGGTAGGTGGAAAGCAGAGCCTTCAGCTTTTCGCCTGCGGCGCACAGCACGCCCTCGATTTCTCTTTCACCCTCGTCCCCTATATCCTCGTCCGGATAGTCAATTGCGGCGTACAGTGCCGCCAGCACTCCGCGCAGAGAGGCGCATATATCCTCGGCGGCACTTTTCAGCCTGCCACCTGCGGCGCTGTTGGCAAGTCGGCGGCGGGAGTCAGTGTCGGCGTCTATAAGTCTGCCTACCGCCTCCGCCTCCGTAAGAGACAGCTTTCCGTTTATGAAAGCGCGGCGGGTAAATTCTCCGGCTTCTGCGGGTACGGCTCCTGCCGCAAAAACTGCTTCAAGCACTGCCGCCGTGACGGCGGTACCTCCGTGACAGCTTATTTCCGCGCTGTCCTCTCCCGTATAGGAGGCGGGAGCACGGAAAAAGGTACAAAGCCCCGTGTCTATCTCCTCTTCTCCCCGCACGACGGTGCCGTAGCAGGCAAGTCTGGGGGCGTCCCACGGAGCCTTACCTGCGGGGCGAAAACAGCGACGAAGCACCGCGGCGCTTTCGTCTCCGCTTATTCTTATTACGGCTATGCCGCCCTTACCTCTCGGTGTGGATACGGCGGCAACAGTATCGCAAATCATAGGCTTTTCCTTTTTATTTTAGTCAAATGCAAAATATTCTGTATGCCGTATTAAACGGCGTTTCAAATGCTGAAAAGGGACTGCCGTCGGCAGCCCCCTCAGTTTTATTCTTCCTCGGCTGCGGGAGTGGAGTATTCCGTTTCCACTTCGGCGCTCTCAGCCGCAGGCTCTGCCTGTGCGCCGTCCTCAGCAGTATTCACAGCGGTGTTCTCCGCCTCTGCCCAGCGGGCATTTCTTCTGCCGCCGTTTCTTCGGCGGCGGTCGAACTTATCCGCGCCCTCGTAGCAGACTACGATCTTACGGTTGTCGTCGCTGCCTACGGAATGAGTGGACACATCCTCGATACCCTGAATCTCGGAGTGGATGATGCGTCTCTCGAAGGGGTTCATGGGCTCAAGAACTATATTTCTCTTGTACTTGAGCGCCTTTGCCGCGGTGCGTCTTGCCAATGCGCGCAGAGTCTCTTCTCTCTTGCGGCGGTAATCTTCAATATCAACAATGATCTTAACAAACTCCTTGGAGGAGCCGCCGCCATTGCGGTGTGCGCAAAGGTTTACAAGGTACTGGATTGCGTCAAGAGTCTCGCCGTGATGACCGATGAGTATTCCCGCGCCCTCTCCCGCTATTTCCATATGGGGATAGGTGTTTCCGCCGATGCCGGAGGGCTCGCTGCCCGTAAATCTTGCAACTGCGTCAACACCCATATCGGAAAGCAGAGTGTTGGCAAATCTCAATGCGCACTCCTTTTCCTCTTCTGTTACCTCAATAACATGAGGCTCCTTTATAACAGGCTGCTTGGGAGCTTTTTCTCTGTGAGCGGATTTTTCTCTGTTATCTGCATTTTCTGCATTTGCAGAATTTGCTGTCTCGTCTGCTGCTTCGGAGCCGGACTTTTCCTCAGCCTTTCTGTTTTCGGCGTCTCTGTCCCGTCTGTCATGTCTGTTCTGCTTGTCTCTGACGGGCTTTTCCGCTTTTTCAGCCTTGGGAGTCTCCCCGCCGCCTCCGCGGTTGGTAGTAACGCCGAGTCCCTTTATGGAGGCTACGATGCCGGAAAGATCGGTATCCTCGTCCTCCTCAGCGTCATTTATAATTACCTTGATTTTTGCAGGGGTGGCGCCTATGCCGAAAATGCCTCTTTTAGGCATTTCAAGTATTTCATACTGTACGTTTTCGCCGCTGTACTTAGCCTGCGCTTCAGCCATAGCGGCTTCAAAAGTTTTGCCTTCTATTATGATTTCTTCAGCCATACCGTTATGATAATTATTATACCTTTCTGTAAATTTTCGCCCGCGCCGACAAAGGCTTTGCAAAGAGCAAAGCGGGCTTTCGGCGCTGTACGGCACGGGGCATTATGCCCGTCCGTCAGCGCCGTATGGTTTTACTTATTTCTTTTTGTACTGTTTTTTGCCCTTGTCTTCCTTGATTACGGGAACATCTCCGTCAAGGGGGGCTGCTTTCGTGTCGCTTCTTTCGCTGTTGTCCGCCGCGTCGGCATCTTCCGAATTTTCACCGCTGTCCGAAGTGTCTTCTCCGCTCTCGGCTTTTCCGTCGGCTTTATCGCCTGCGCCGTCAGACTTCTTCGGTGCGCTTACTGCAGGCGTATCGTCGTCATCGTCATCAATATGGTGCAGGGAGCGTTTTTTCGTTCCGTCAGACGAGCCGGAGGACGAGGACGAATTCTTGCTTTTCTTCTTCTTTGATGAGCCCATAAGCTCTCTTTCCGCCGCCTTATAGTCCTCCTCCGTAAAGGTGGGCATAGGCATCACCTTTGACATTATGAACTGCTGAAGCGTTGCGGCGATGGAACGGTATATCCAGTATACGCCTACTGCCGCGGGCAGGGAGAAAGAGATCCATGCGGAAAGCAGAGGCATGGAATAGGTCATTACCTTCATGGAGCAGTTGTTCTGCTGCTCTTTCATGGTGGGATCCTGATAGCTGAACTTTCTCGTAAGCACCTGGCTCAGTATCATGGTAGCCACGATGAGCACCGGCACAAGGAGAAGCGGCCACAGGGTCTTGAAATCGGGGTTGGTGGGATAAGGCGGTGCTACGGAGAAATCAAGGAAGCCCACCTTATAGTCGGGCAGCCATTTGCCCGCAAGCTCAGGGGCGTATTTTGCCACCATTTCGGTCTGTCCTGCGGCGTTCCACTGGCTGACCTGATTGATGATTTCCACCTGTGCGGCTCTTGTGTTGGTAAGAGCGGATTCGGCTGTAAAACTGTCTCCCAAAGCCTTAACTGCAGCCTCGGTAAGAAAGCCTGCGTCTCTGAAAGTAACCACCATGTTTGCAATAACTTCCTTGCCAAGCAGGCAGATATACTGCATGGGGTATACTACAACATAATACAGAGCCATGATTATGGGGAACTGTATAAGCATGGGCAGGCAGCCGCTCATGGGGCTGTAACCGTGCTCGCTGTACAGCTCCATTGTCTCTTGCTGCATCTTCTGCTGAGTCGCTTTATCGTTCCGTCCGGCGTACTTTTTGCGGATAGCGGCAGCCTTAGGTGCAATGGAAGCCTGCTTCTGCATATTCTTCTGCTGCTTTATGCCGAAAATCAGGCACAGCAGCACCTGAATGATTATGGTGAAGAATATGAGCGCAATGATATAGTTGTGCCCGGGGCTTATCCAACAGCAGAATTTCATCAGATAGCCGAAGGGCAACGCAATGTAATGAAGAATAGTTGACATTGTAGCTTCTTTCGTTTAGTTTTGTTTTCTTCTTTTGGGATTTTCCGGTACCGGATCGTATCCGCCCGCGCTCCACGGATTACAGCGGAGCACTCTCCACAAGGCAAGACCGAGCCCGCGTATCACTCCCCACTCGTTTACCGCATCGATGCAGTACTGCGAGCAGGTAGGCGTAAACCGACAGCAGGGCGGAGACAGGGGAGATATAAACTTTCGGTAAAGATATACCGGAAACAGCACGATCTTTTTGAATACGTTCATTTTTCTGTTTGCGCCGTTTTTTGCCCGCGGGTGTCCCTTTCTTCCAGCATATCCGTCCGTGTAAGACAACTAAGCAGGTCATTCTGTACTTCCTGCATTTTACAGACCGTGGCGCGCTCTCTTGCCGCTATTATGACAAGATAGCCTTTCTTTACACCTATGCTCGTGTCGACGGCGCGGTACGCTTCGCGTATCACGCGCTTGGCACGGTTTCTTTCCGCGGCGCCTCCGAGCTTTTTTGAGGCTGCTATTCCTACGCGGTTGATCTGCTGCTTTCGGGGATTTGCCCGTTTCAGCGCTTCACGGCGGCGGTCCCGCAGTACATACACGGACAGGCTTTTGCTGCTTGCGCGTCTGCCCGTCGCATACGCTTTGCGGTAAAGGTGATTTTCTCTGACAGGTATCAGCTTCACGCCTTGGACCATGCCTTTCTTCGCATTTCGCTTGATTAAAATAAGAACCTCCGATACGGTCCGCTGAGGATCTCTCGGAGGTTATCGGTCAAAACTCGGACTGTGAGCTGAGCCTTACCTCTCAGTGAGTCAGTCTTGCTCTGCCCTTAGCGCGGCGTCTCTTCAGCACTTTTCTGCCGTCGGCAGTTTTCATTCTCTTTCTGAAGCCGTGCTCCTTTTTTCGCTGGCGCTTTTTAGGCTGATATGTTCTAAGCATACTCGCACCTCCTTACAGTGTATGGTAAATAAATTAAAAATCGTTTTTCGGGGAGTATTCTCCCAAACGCATAGGCAATAATTATTATACATACAAATCGGGCACTTTGTCAAGTGTTTTTCCAAAAAAGGCGGCCCGGCGCACAAAAATACCTTTGACTTTTCCGCAAATCTCGGAGCTTTGCCGCTCTTATTCCCTTTTTTCTCCGCACTTCGGCGCCGCAATGCGTTTGCAGATTGCCGATTACTTTTTCGCAAGCTCCTTTGTGCGCGTGTATGCCGCCGAAACCGCCTCCATTGCGGCGGCGCGGAACGCCGCTTTCTCAAGGGCTTCAACGCCTGCGATGGTAGTGCCCGCGGGACTGCATACGGCGTCTTTAAGCTGTGCCGTGTGCTGACCCGATTCCATTGCCATTTTTGCGGAGCCGTATACCGCCTCTGCGGCAAAAGCCGCCGCCTTGTCTCTGGGGAGTCCGCATTTTACGCCGCCGTCGGCAAGGGCCTCAATAAACATATACACAAAAGCGGGACCGCAGCCCGTAATTGCACTGGCGGCGTCTATCAGTCCCTCGCTTATGGGGCTGACTTCTCCCGCAAAGGACAGAGCCTCTGCAAGCTCCTCGGTCTCCTCTTCGGTAACGGCAGAGTTTTCGCAGTGGAGAATGATACCCGCGCCTACTGCGGCGGGAGTATTGGGCATTATGCGTATAACGGGGCAGCCCTCTCCCACAAATCCCGCTACGGTTTCAATGGAAACGCCCGCCGCCATGGAGACAAGCACATATCTGTCCTCTCTTTTGCGGAGCACGGGGGCGATTTCACCCATAAGTGAGGGCAGTACCTGCGGCTTTACTCCGAGGAAAATATATCTGCACTCTTTTGCAATTTCAGAATTAGTCATAACCTTGCCGCCGGCGGTTTTTGCAAGCTTTTCTGTTTTTGCGGCGTCGTTATCTGCTATGGCTATACTGTCCTTTGCCGCTTTTGCAACGGCGGCCGCAAGGGTGCCGCCCATATTGCCGCAGCCGATAAAACCGAATGTATTCATACTTTTACGACCTTTCTTTTGCGCTTTTTCTGTCAGCGTATCTGTCCGTTTCCGTTTATTATATACTTATATGAAGTAAGCTCTCTGAGACCCATGGGCCCTCTGGCGTGCATTTTCTGAGTGGAAATGCCTATCTCGCAGCCGAGTCCGAATTCGCCGCCGTCCGTAAAGCGGGTGGAGGCGTTGACATACACTGCGGCGCTGTCCACGGCAGAGGTGAAAAGCGCGGCGTTTCTTTCGTTTTCAGTAACGATTGCCTCGCTGTGTCCCGTGGAATGGCATCGTATGTGCTCAACCGCTTCCTCTACGCCCGCCACGGTTTTTACTGCCAGTATATAGTCCAGAAACTCGGTGTCGAAATCCCTCTCTCCCGCCGCAGTGCCGCTTATATACTTTGCGGCACCGCTGTCAAGGCGAAGCTCTGCCGTCGCCTTTCCCGCCGCCGCTCTGTCAACCGTAAGCCGTTTTTTCAGGCGGGGGAGAAAATCTGCGGCAACGCCCTCGTGAACCAGACACACTTCCGCTGCGTTGCACACGGAGGGGCGGCTCATTTTGGCGTTTTCCACTATATCAAGCGCCTTGTCAATATCGGCGTATTCGTCCACATAAATATGGCATATGCCCGTGCCCGTCTCGATGCAGGGCACCTTGGCGTTTTCAACGCAGGCGCGTATAAGTCCCGCGCCGCCGCGGGGAATAAGCAAATCCACCTTGCCCACAGCGGTCATAAGCTCCGTAGCACTCGCCCTTGAAGTATCCTCCACAAGGCAAACCGCGTCCTCGGGAAGTCCCGCCGCTCTGAGTCCCTCTCTGAGCGCCGCGGCTATGGCAGTATTGGAGCGTATAGCCTCCTTGCCGCCGCGAAGAATGCAGGTGTTTCCGCTTTTCACCGCCAGCGCCGCCGCGTCGGCGGTCACATTGGGGCGGCTTTCGTATATTATCGCCAGAAGTCCTATGGGCACGGAAACTTTCGTGATTTTCAGACCGTTGGGGCGCTCACTGCGCTCAAGCACTCTGCCCACCGGGTCTTCAAGCTCCGTCACCTCCCGGATAGAGTCGGCTATGGCGAAAACGCGCTGTTTGTTAAGGGACAGTCGGTCTATCATGGTGGGAGAAACGGTCTCTCTCGCCGCCTCCACATCACGGGCGTTTGCGGCAAGAATATCTTCGCATCGGCTGCAAAGGCTGTCTGCCATCATCATCAGAGCGCGGTTTTTCGCGTCTGTATCCGCCATGGCAAGCTCTCCCTTGCAGGCAGACGCTCTGTTTATAAGTTCAGCCGTTTCCAATTTACTGTTTCCTCCCGTAAAATCTGGTACCTACCTGTTTGCCGTCCGCAATATCGTACAGAAGATCGGGGCGTGAGCCGTCGGCAATTATCATATCTATGCCGTTTTCCATACATATTTCGGCGGCGTGCAGTTTTGTCTGCATTCCTCCCGTGCCAAGCTTTGTACCAGCGCCGCCTGCGGCGGCAAGCACCTCGCCGCTCATTTCGTATACGGCGGGGATAAGCTTTGCTTCCATGTCCGTGTGCGGGTCAGCCGTATAAAGCCCTTCGATGTCGGAAAGCAGTATGAGAAGCTCTGCGTCCGCACCAACCGCCACTATGGCGCCCAAGGTGTCATTGTCACCAAGGGAAATTTCCTCCGTTGCAACGGTGTCGTTTTCGTTGACGATAGGCAGGGCGCGCAGCTCTATAAGTCTGTTAAGGGTGTTTCTGAAGTTTTCGTAGCGCACCGGGTCTTTAAGGTCGCTGCCGGTTACAAGCACCTGCCCCACCACATGACCGTACTCCGAAAACAGCTTGTCGTATGTATACATAAGCTCGCACTGCCCCACAGCCGCCGCCGCCTGCTTTGTGGGCATATCGCCCGGGCGCTCAAGCAGGGAGAGCTTTCCCACTCCCATGCCGATAGCGCCTGAGGACACAAGGATTATCTCGTTGCCCGCGCCCTTCAGATCGCTGATGACCTTGCAAAGCTGTTCAACATGGCGGATATTCAGATTTCCTGTTTTATGGGTCAGCGTGGAGGTGCCGACCTTTATTACAATTCGCATACGCTCTCCGTTTTGCGGCGGATGCCGCAAATGCTTTTTATGTATAAATATTTATAAAGATTTTACCACATTACAGAGCAAAAGTCTACTGTTTGAAAAAATAAATTCCCTCGCTTATACGGTTTCCGCGTCCTGCTCTGCCCTTTGCCGCATATTTGAAAAACAGCCGATAAAACACGGCTGTTTTTCGGTAGTTTATGCGGGCGGAATATATATACCCGCAAGCATTCTCTTTAAGCAGTTGGCGTCTGCCGCGTTTATTCTGCCGTCAAGGTTTATATCCATCATTCCGACCGAAGACAATTCTCCGGTTATCATCCTCTTAACAAGGTTTGCGTCGACGGCGTTTACTCTGCCGTCTCCGTTAGCGTCGCCTATCAGCATATAGCTTGAAGTCAGGATTATATCCCTTTCGGGCATTGTAAAGGAAGTCTCAATAAGGCTTGCGTCGCTGAGCACATCCGTGTCTCCCGTCCAGCCGGCAAAGCGGTATGCCGCCTGATTTATGAGCTTATAGCTTTCGCTCTGACTGATCGTCACCGTGTCTCCCGCGCTGTATGTTTTCTCTTCTCCGTCAACCGTTACGGTATATGTTACCGTGTCCCGCTCCTGACAGCGGCTGCACACGCCGTTCACAAAATCATGTCCCAGAGGGGCAATTTCCTTTTCTTCCGTAAACACCTTTCCGCACCCGGAGCAATAAACCGAAGCCGTATGCCCGTATTCCGTACAGGCAGCGTCAAGCGCTTCGCCGAAAACGACGGTGTGGGTTGAGTTTTTGTCGTGGAGATAGCAGAGATAATAGCCGATGGAATCTGCGGGAGGAATATCGCTGCATACATTTTTCATCTCCGTAAGGTCGCGGCACAAGGCAACAAAGCCTATTTCAACCGTGTATCCGTAAGGAACAGTTTCGGAATCGTAAAGATCTATTCTGAGTGAATTTATGTTTCCGCTCCAGCCGCTGCGCCCCGCCGTCTGAATAATCGCATACTGCCACTCACCGTTGTTTTCAAATGTTTTTGAAACATATCTTTCGGCGGAAAAGCCGGTATCGTCTCCGCAGGCGTAAAACAGTCCCAGTTTTGATGTGCCTGTCATTCTGCCGTCAGGCTTGAATTTTACCACCACGGTTTTATATTCCGACGCGTCCGCAGGCGCAAATCTTGAATAATCGATTGCGAAAAACGGATCGTTTGTAGCTTTGCCTGTCTTTACCTCGGCAACAGATACCGAGTGAGAACGGAGAGATACATGGTTTTTATAGCTTGTTACATCACAGAGCAGGGCGCCGTCTATAAAAGCACCGGACTCCTGCGGGAGAGACGTCTGTTTTCTGATATAGTTCAGAGGCCCCTGTTTCTCGCAAACAGGAGTACTGTTCCATGTAATAGCAACTCCGTTTATTACAGAGCGGGGAGAGCCGTCCGAGGTGCAGTTTCTTACGGTATATGTGCCGTCCTTCAGCGTTACCATGGTGGCAGACCCGCCTCCGTCCAGATAGAAGACGCTGTTATACCCCATTTCCCTGCAAAACTGCTTTGCCTGATAGAAACGGAGTCCCTTGTATACGCCGTTCTCTGACGCGGTGACTGTGGCAAAAAGCACCTTTCCCGAATCATTTATTCCGATAAAAGTCGTAGGATATTCGCTTGTGCTTGTATCCGGCGAAATGTCGGCGCCCTCACACAAAACCATTTTGTGACCGCTTATTACATCTACGGCGTCATACCAAAGGTCAGTGTTGTTATAATAATCGTATACTGACGCGGTAAAAGTAACCGTATCACCCACGTGAAGCCCCGAAACCTCGCTTATCCTTGTACCCCTTGCGGTGATTAAGATTGTATTGTCTCCGATAGAGGGGCGCGACGTTGAGCCGCTTTCATATATTGCCTTTACTTTGGCTGTTACCGTACCGGACAGGGTAAAAGCGGGAGAATCCGACTCAAGCTCGATTTCGTATGAATCGGTCAGGGCGTAGTTTGATGAATTTACTCTGTTATTATATATAATTACAGAGTTGTCGGCGGGAAGTCTGTTAAGACCGTCGGCACTTATAGAAATTCCCCTTGCAGAGTCGCTGAGCTGTATTGAAAACTCAGGGGCGCCCACAATAGGCTGATTCTGAGATGTAATTCCGAAAGCGTCCTTAATACCGACTATACCGGCTTCGCTTTCGATCTCCTGAGTTGCCCATATCTCACGGTCTATAAGCATGGCTCCGCGGGAAACGGCAAGAGTCGCCGAGGCGTTTCCGTAGGAGGAGGTCATCCACAGGTCGCCGTTTACCGCCGCCAAAACGGTTTTTCCGTTTTGGGAAAGCTCGGCGGCTGCGGCTGCAACCTTTTTTTTCGAAACAAGATATGTTCCGCAGTTGAACACATCAACGGAAAGATGAGTGTTTGAAAGGTCACATTCGGCCGCGTGCAGGACTTTGTTCGTTCCGTAGTATCCGGTGAGATTGACCGTGGTAAGCTCCACGCCTGTCCGAGTGCCGTCGGAAAGGGTAAGTTCTTCCACCGTGCGCGATGTCTCACCCGTTATGCCGCCGACAGATGCCGCCCTGCCGTCCAAGGCAAACGCCGAAAAAGACGATAAAACTATCGCCAGCGCCAGTGCTGTTGAAACGGTTTTTTTCATCTCTCAGACCTCGTATCAATGTTCTGTATAAATTATACAGTATTTTCTTCCGTAAAGCAATGCTTATATTTTTGTTTGATTTTCGGCATCGGCTTACCGCCGTATATGCCGAAAAGCCTCACGGCAATACCGCCGTGAAGCTTTTTTGTCAGTCCTCTTTTTTCTCGGGGGGAGCGGTCAGTCCGTCATACATGGAAAACAGCTCGCTCATATAGTTATTATGGTACATATCTATCATGGCAAAGTACCTGTCGTGACCTCTCCAGCCCTGATCTACCGAGCCTGTGCCGTAATAGACCACCCTTGCGTCGGGATATGTCTCCATAAGAAGCTGCGCGTCCTCGTAGCTTACATTGCAGTGCTCCAGCCACAGCCGCTCC
>JBJDYY010000051.1:0-24405 GCA_051867715.1 Candidatus Avispirillum sp. | reverse complement strand
AACGCTTCTGTTTAAGAAGCCTATCTCAACGCTCTGTCTGCCTGCACTGTCAAACAGCGCTTCGCATTCAAAATTACACATCATATCCAGCTTGCTGCTGTAATACTCTGTGTTCCGGTTCAGATAGGCGCCGCAGGTATATTTAATATCAAAATCCTCGTGTGTGCCGTCGTTATAATTCAGGCGTACGGTTGCGCCTTTCAGATCGAAATATTCGCCTACCGTGTACTGCGTTTTCTCCGGCTGTTTTATAAGTTCGATATAGGAAATGGGATTTTCGATTATATTGATATTAAAGGTGTCGGAGACCCCCAGAAAGGTTCCGGTAGCCTGATAGGTGTTACCGACTGTCCAGTATTCGTCGTACTGATCCTCCATATTATACTCGATGTAATAATATTCGCCGTCTATTTCAATCATTTCTTTATTTGACGAAATAACACTGCCGTCTTTCATGTATACAGTATAGTCAGGATATATGTCGTAATATATGTAATTTCCGTCTTCATCTTCATAGCCGTTTGTATTTTCAATAATGGAAATATCATTGATTTCAATACGCTCAACAGGTGAGGGGGTAATTGTTACGTTAAAGGTATCGGTAAATCCGCATATACCGCCTGTAACCTGATAGGTGTTCCCCACAGTCCAGTAATCTCCCATGTACTGATCTTCAACATCGTATTCGAGAAAACACCACTCGCCGTCAATTATTACAAAGCTCCCGTTCGATTCAATCTGAGTACCGTCCTTGAAGGTTACGGTAAAATCGGGATACA
The DNA here is from genome assembly GCA_051867715.1 of Candidatus Avispirillum sp. Classification (GTDB taxonomy): domain Bacteria; phylum Bacillota; class Clostridia; order Oscillospirales; family CAG-272; genus Avispirillum. The sequence continues at coordinate 23,626 of JBJDYY010000051.1, read as the reverse complement.
GCAAATCGTAAATATAGTGGCCTTCCCCGTCATCAAAGCCGTGGGTGTTCTCTATTACGGATATATCATTGATTTCTATGCTTTGGATGGTAGTTTCCGTAACGGTTACATTAAAGGTGTCGGATACGCCGAGAATGCTTCCTGTTACCTCATATGTATTTCCCGCTGTCCAGTAGTTTCCGTTGTACTGTCCATCAAGATCAAGCTCCAAAAAGTATAAGTCATCGTCTATAAACACGGCATTGCCGAAAGACTCTATCTCTGTCCCGTCAGAAAGAGTGACCGTAAATACGGGATAAAGCTCATCATAAATGAAATTGCCGTTTTCGTCCGAATAGCCGTGTGTGTATTCCATAACCGAAAGATCTTCGATTGTCACACTTACTATTTTCGGTGCTGCCGAATATACGCTCAGCGGCAGTGCCGTTACTGCAATCAGAATTGCAACAGCGATTGATGCGAACTTTTTCATAGTGTTTCTCCTTTTACATTTTTTAAGAACGAGCAAAATTTTGGGAAGCGCAAACTGAACATTTTTATAATTATACCATTCTTTTACAGGCATTTCAACAGTATTTTGTTAACAATTATGAGTAAAGCAGGCTTATGTAAAAAACAGAGGGGGAAAATGAGCAGGATACTTAAGAACAGTTATCTAAAACTTAATAGGAATTTGGCATACAAATTCCCTGCTTGTAACGGTATAAGCCAAAACTACCCAAAGAAGAGAAAAAACTCTTTTTCGGGTAGTGATTTTTATGCAGTGATATTCTTTGCTGCGCAAAGAGTGATATGATTGCCGACGGCAATCGTGATATTGAAACCTGCGGTTTCAGTGATATTTTATTCGCCATAAGCTGCCGAAGGCAATAAAACTATGCGTAGCATAATAAAACTGCTTTAGCAATATCACTCGCCGTAAGGCGAATAAAACTGCCCAAGTGTCCTTCAGGACACTTGGGCAACCCCTCTGCTTTTTAGTTTATTACGATTTTATATAACATATGAGCCCACAAGATACCGTTTCAAGAGGTTTACATCCGTGCCGTTTACTTTTCCGTCGCCGTTTATATCCATGGCATCGTTTTTTTCATATGTACCGGCCAGCGCCCTCTTCATATAGTTGATATCTATACCGTTGACTTTGCCGTCGCCGTTGGCGTCGCCGACTATGTAATCAATAACGACTTCGGCAATCTCTACATTAAATGTGTCGGACGCTCCCAGGAATGTTCCGCGCACCTCGTATGTATTGCCCGCGGTCCAGTAATTACCGCTGTACTGATCATCAAGGTCGTACTCCAGCCAATACACCTGACCGTCAATCTCAATTTCGTCTGTTTCCGTCGTAATCTCGCTGCCGTCCTTAAGCACTGCGGTAAAGCCGGGGGTAAATTCACAGTATATATAGTTCCCCGTTTCGTTTGTGAATCCATGGGTGTTTTCATATACAGCGCAGTCGTTGATTCTTACGCTGACAACGGGGTTTTCAATAACGGTTACATTGAAAGTATCTGTTACACCCATAAGGCTTCCGCATGCCTTGTATGTGTTACCTACCGTCCAATAATTTCCGAAGTACTGATCCGAAGAATCAAACTCAAGCTGATACCACAATCCGTCAAGCTCAATTCCGCTTTCGTCCGAAGTTATCTCGCTGCCGTCCTTGAATACCACGGTAAAGACGGGGCTGAACCACTCGTAAATATAATTGCCGTTTTCGCTTTCATAACCGTAGGTGTTTTCTATGACGGAAACATCATTGATTTCAAGCCTTTCAATCGGGTTTTCGACGATGGATACATTGAAAACAGCTGTTGCGCCCGGCAGTGTGCCGCATACCTCGTATGTATTGCCGCCCGTCCAGTAGTTACCCTCGTACTGTTCGCTCATATCCAATTCCAACCGGTAATACTCGCCGTCGATTTGAATACCGCCGCCCTGCGATTTTACTTTGCTGCCGTCCTTCAGTGTTACGGTAAAGGTGGGATATATGCCGCTGTATATATAATGCCCGTCTCCGTTTATGTAGCCGTAGGTATTTTCTATAACGGAAACATCATTGATTTCAAGCCTTACAATCGGACTTTCGGTAACAGTCACATAAAATATGTCGGACACGCCGAGCAGGCTGCCGCGTATAGCGTATGTATTACCGGCCGTCCAGTAATTTCCGTTGTACTGGTCAAATAAATCAATATCTATCCAGTAATACTCGCCGTCAATCTCAATACTGTTGCCCTGGGATTTTATTACTCTGCCGTCCTTCAGTGTTACGGTAATCGAGGGATTGAAATTACTGTATATATAATGACCGTATCCGTCTTCATATCCGTGAGTATTTTCCATAACGGAAATGTCATTTATCTGAAGGCTTTTAACCGGGTTTTCGGTGACGGTTACATTAAAAGTGTCGGATGCGCCGAGCACGGTGCCGCATATGGCGTATGTATTACCGGCCGTCCAGTAATTTCCGCTGCACTGTTCGCTTAAATCAAAGCTTAAGTAAAAATACTCGCCGTCGATTTCAATACCGCCGCCCTGCGATGATACTTGGCTGCCGTCATTCAGTGTTACCGTAAATGAAGGGAAGAAATCACTGTATATATAATGGCCGTTTTCGTCTTCATATCCGTGGGTGTTTTCCATAACGGAAAAGTCGCTGACTTCAAGACTTTTAACTATGCTTTCTGTAACAGTTATACTGAAAGTATCGGATACGCCGCATACGGTGCCGCATACCTCGTATGTATTACCCACTGTCCAGAAATTTCCGTTGCACTGGTCGCTTATATCAAAGCTTATGTAATAAGTCTCTCCGTTGATTTCAATACTGCCGTCCTGCGAAAACAGCTCTCCGCCGTCCTTCAGCCTCACCGTAAATGAAGGTGAAAAACTACTGTATATGTAATGACCGTTTTCGTCTTCATATCCGTGGGTGTTTACCATAACGGAAAAGTCATATATTTCAATGCTTTCAACCGGGTTTTCGGTAACGGTTACATTAAAAGTACCGGATACGCCGAGTATCGTGGCGCATACCTCGTATGTATTTCCCGCTGTCCAGTAATTTCCGTTTTCCTGGTCGCTGTAATCGCAGTTCAGCCAAAACCACTGGTCGTTAAGCTGAATACTTCCGTTCTCCGATATAATTTCTCCGCCGTCCTTCAGCCTTACCGTAAGCAAAGGTGAAAAACTGTTATAAATATAATGACCGTCTTCGCTTTCATACCCATTGGTCTTTTCCTGAACGGTAACATCACTGATCTCAATGCTTGCTATGGGATTTTCAAGAATTGTCACATAAAATGTGTCGGATACGCCGAGGATCGTGCCGCATAACTCGTATGTATTTCCCGCAGTCCAGTAATTGCCGTTATACTGGTCGCTGTTATCATAGCTCAGCCCTATCCACTCACCGTTAATCTCAATACTGCCGCCCTGAGACTGTACTGTACTGCCGTCCGTAAATACCGCGGTAAAGTCGGGGTTAAACCAGTCATAAATATAATTACCGTTTTCGTCCGTATAGCCGCCTGTATTTTCTATTACCGAAACATCGTTGACCTCAATGCTTTCAATCGGTGACTTTATAACGGTCACATGGAAAGTACCGGACACATTGAGTACACTGCCACTTATCTCATATGTGTTTCCGGCAGTCCAATAATTTCCGTTAGTCTGTTCCGTAGTATTGAATCCCGGATAATACCACCCGCCGTCAATTTCAATGCAGCTGTCCTGCGACTGTATTACTCTGCCGTCCTTCAGCGTAACCGTAAACGAAGGAAGAAAGTCACTGTAAATGTAATTTCCGCTTTCGTCCGTATAGCCGCGTGTGTATTCGAGAACAGAAACATCTTCGAATTCCACGCTTACTACTTCCGGCGTCGCCGCAAATACGCTCAGCGGCAGCGCTGCTGCTGCAATCAGAATTGCAATAGCGATTGATGCGAATTTTTTCATGGTGTTTCTCCTTTTATATTGTTTATAAAACAGCAACAAAATTTCGGGGGAAGCGCTTAAAATGAAAACGGTTATGTCCCGTTATTTATTTGTCACTCTTCTTCTGATATAAGGTCGGAAAGCCCGCGGCCGAGCTCGGCTATCCGCTCAAGGTCTTTAATTGCGTCGTCCTTCATACCCTCGTTCAGCCAGTCGATTATAAGTCCGAAAAGCTCGCATTTCAGGCAGCGGACAAACAGGGCTTTATCGCGGTCGCTTACATTCTTTTTTTCAAATGCCGTGTCCACATATCTGCCCACAACATAGCCGCACAGCTTCATAAGCGCTTTTTCAAACATATCGCGGCTGACGGAATTGTAAATGTGGAAAACCGCGCGGCGGTTTTCAAGCACAAAGGACATGGAAGCGCTGAGACATTCACCCAGAGAGTTTATGGAGGGATACCTTTCAATTGCCGCCGAGGTGATCTCGGCAACTATCTTTTCCAGAAGGTCGGGAATATCGCGGTAATGATAGTAAAAGGAGTTTCTGTTTATGCCGCAGTCCTCTACAATATCCTTTACGGTTATCTTTGAAAGCGGTTTTTCGTTGAGAAGCTTTACAAAGGACTCCTTAATTGCTTTTTCCGTAAAATTTGCCATAGCTTCACCTCCCATGTCTCATATGGGCAAACGTTGCAGCTGCCCGTATAATTATACCACTATTTTGCAAATTTTGCAACAGCTTTTGCATTTTCGGTTGACCGGGGGCGGCGCTGTGTGATATACTATTTGAAAATACGGCGCACTTACGTGTTTGCGCCGCGGAAAGGCAGACTCTGTAATGGATATACCGAAAAGCAGAATTGATTTTCTTGACTGGGAAATGGGAGTTTTTTTCCATTTCGGCATACGCACTTTTTACGAAGGACATGAGGACTGGGACATGAAGCCCATGCCCGCCGAAGCCTTTAATCCCGCTGAGCTTGACTGCGAGCAATGGATAAGAACGGCAAAGGAGGGCGGCGCATCTTACGCGGTATTTGTATGCAAGCACCACGACGGCTTTGCAAACTGGCCCTCGAAATATACGGACTATTCCGTGGCGGCAACACCGTGGAAAGACGGGCACGGCGATGTGGTGAGGGAGTTTACGGACGCCTGCCGCAAGTACGGGCTGAAAGTGGGACTTTACTACTCCCCCGCCCAGTTCGGCAGCGCCAAAATGGACGCGGACGAATATGACGATTATTTCATAAATCAGATAAGCGAGCTGCTGACGGGCTACGGGAAGATAGATTACATATGGTTTGACGGCTGCGGAAGCGAAAATCACAAATATGACACCGAGCGTATTACGAAAGAAATCCGCCGGCTTCAGCCGGAGATTATGATATTCAATATGTGGGACCCGGACACCCGCTGGATAGGCAACGAATCGGGCATTGCTTCCATGAGAGACGCGCCCGAGGTCAACAGTCTTGCATTTTCCGTACAGACAGAGGTGAAAAACGCCCTTGACGAGGAGGTATTTCTGCCCGGCGAGTGCGACTGCCGCATTAAGCAGAAATGGTTCTACAGCGACGCGGACAATGAAAATCTCAGAAGTCTTGACGAGCTTTGGGGAATGTATCTCTGCTCCGTTGGACACGGCTGCAATTTGCTTCTTAATATCGCTCCCGACCGCAGAGGGCTTTTACCCGAGGCGGACGCCGAGCGCTATATTGAGCTGGGCAGACGCATAAAGAGTGAGTTTTCCGAGTCTATTGCAAAATTTGAGGATTTTGAAAGGGACAAAGACTGCTTCAGAGCGTCTATTCCCCGCAAAAAGCTTATCAAATATGTGGTCATAAAAGAGGACATAACAGACGGCAGTTCGGTTACGGATTTTGATATTGATATTCTTCCTCTTGACTTCGGCGACGCAAAAACCGTATTCCGCGGCTACTGCATAGGTCACAAGGTCATTTGCCCTCTCCCCTGCCTCGGCGCCCGCGCCGTTGAGGTTAAAATTAAGGGCGCAAAAGGCGACTGGAAAATCAGTGACATCGAGGTGTTTTAAGTATGGAAAACGAAAGAAAAAATATGAATGTCAGAAAGCTCGTCCTGTCCGCTCTGTTTCTGGCGCTGGCATTCGTACTGCCCTTTCTGACGGGTCAGGTACAGCAGATAGGCAGAATGCTGTGTCCCATGCACATCCCCGTGCTGCTGTGCGGCTTTATATGCGGCTGGCAATGGGGACTTGCGGTAGGCGTCGCGGCGCCGCTGCTGCGCTCCCTCACTCTCACGATGCCGCCTCTTTTCCCAACAGCGGTTTGCATGGCTGCTGAGCTTGCAGTGTACGGTGCCGTAGCGGGACTTATGTATAAGCTTTTGCCGAAAAAGATCGGATTTGTATACCTTTCCCTGCTTATATCAATGGTATGCGGGCGCATAGTTTGGGGAGCGGCAATGTTTGCCTGCATGGGCTTTGACGCCACGAAGTTCGGGCTCGACGCTTTTCTCACCGGCGCCGTAACGACCGCAGTACCCGGTATAATCATTCAGATCGTACTGGTGCCTACCCTGGTTTTCCTTGTAAACGGAACGAACGGCAAGCGCACAGGTCTGCTGTAAGGATTTTCAAAAGTATGATTCCCCGCGAAAGCAAGTCGCTTTATGCGGGGAATAGCTTTATTTGAGTCCGAAATCTGTTTTTCTTAAAAAATATGAGTTTTTTCATAAAAGTACCAACCTTTTCACTTTTGCGTGTCTGTATAGGTGAAAGCTTTCAAAAAGGAGCAAACAAGTGAACAGACAGGAAGTAGAGAAAACCGTAACTGAATACCTGAAGCCCATATTCGGCTTTGCTCTGAAGCGATGCAAAAGCATTCACGACGCGGAGGATCTGTCGCAGGAAATAGCGGCAAAGGCGTTCCGTGCGCTGCTTGTACGGGACGATATTGCGGACATGGGAAAGTTCATCTGGACTGTCGCCCATAACGCTTTGAGCAACTATTACCGCGATGCTGCGAAAAGTATGGTCGGTGTTTCTATTGATGAGGTTGCGGAGCTGATTGCAGATCCGTGCTCTGAGACGGGCACCGACGACAATCGTGACGCTATCCATCGTCTGCAGAATGAAATTGCCTATCTTTCAAAGCTGCAAAGGCGAATAGTTATCGCGTACTACTTTGAAAACCGCAGGCAGGCGGATATTGCCCGGGATTTGGGTATTCCTCTCGGCACTGTCAAGTGGCACTTGTTTGAAGCTAAAAAAGAATTGAAACGAGGTATGGCTACTGTGAGAAAAACAAGCGAACTTAAATTTAACCCTGTTAAATTTCACTTCAACTGCATCATCGGCTCCGTGGGTAAAAAGTCTCCCGACGAGTTCTTCCGTTCCGCGCTGACTCAGAATATCTGCTACTGTGTGAGGAATACGGCAAAGACGGTAAACGAGATAGCCGATGATCTGGGTGTTTCCCCCGTGTATGTGGAAACAGAAGTCGAATCCCTTGAGGAATACGGCTTACTGCAGACACAGAAGGATAAGTACATTGTAAACTTTATAATCAACGAACCGACGGCAGAGCTGCTTGCCGCTCAGGACGAGATGTACAAGCGTGCTGCCGGGCTGTTTGCTAACGATCTGTATGATGAGTTGTCATCTTCCGGCATTCTTGACGATCCGGATATTTGGTGCGGACAGACTGACCGGCCTATCTCCTTAACCGAGTCTCCTAAAGCGGACCGGAACTTCATTCTGTGGTCACTGATTCCCTATATAGCTGCCCGTTCCGGCGACAAGCTTATGAATGAGCGCATTTCATTTGAAGAGGTTGCTACGATCCGTCCGGACGGCGCGCATAACATATTTCATACATCTGTCATACCGGATGACATGGTGCTTCCGGAGGACTACGTACCCATGAATAACTGGTGCGGTCCTATGTGGAACGACAACGGAGAGAAAGCTTTTTGGCAGATCGACAGCGAGTGGTCCGACCGCGGTAAGTACCACTTCTATCAGTTTTCCGGCGATTCCGCTCGCGTTCTTTCGCTGTACGACAGAGAGTTTGAAGACCGTCTTTCAAAGGATGAGTATACATGGCTTTGCGAGCGCGGATATGTAAAGACTAACGGCGACTATGACGGAAACTTCAAGTCCGCATGGCAGGTAGTCATTTTAGGCAGCAAAGACATCCGCGACAGGCTGCTCGCTGTTGGTGAGCGTATCAAAATGAAGTATATGGATCAGTTTGATGCGCTGAAAGCGCCTTACGCTGAAGCCGTACTGGAGTCGGTTCCCGCTCACCTCAGAAAAGCAAAAGAGTATGAATTGCAGTTTGTATTTCACTCCGACGGTTGGTTCCTGCTGCACTGCATTACAGCGCTTCTGAAAAACGGAAAGCTTAAAGAGCCTACCGAAAATCAGAAAAAATCATTGACCACACTTATCCTGCCCGCATGACGCACAAAGGCTGTAAGCAAACGCTTACAGCCTTTTTTTCGTTGTTATCTGTCCCCTCTGTCGAAAGCGGTCAGATCTTTTATGACCTCGCCAGCGATTATAAGTCCCGCTACGGAGGGAACGAAAGATACGGAGCCGGGAATATCGCGGCGCGCCGTACACTTTCTCGCAGTGCCCGGCGGGCATACGCAATGCTCGCGGCAGCTTACGGAATCATCCTCAAGAGGGCGTATGGATTTTTCCTCGGAATATACCACTTTCAGGCTTTCAATGCCGTTTTTTCGGCATATATTCCTCATGACCCGTGCAAGGGGACATACGGAGGTTTCGTATATATCCGCCACGCGAAACGCCGTGGGATCGACTTTATTGCCCGCACCCATTGAACTGATTACGGGCACCCCCGCCTCTTTGGCGCACAGGATTATCTGCTTTTTTCCGGTCACGGTATCTATGGCGTCCACCACATAATCGTAAAGGGAAAAATCGAACATATCTTTTGTGTCCGGCATAAAAAAGGTCTTATAGGTGCGCACTTCGCACTTGGGATTTATATCGTGTACGCGCTGCTCGGCGACATCTACTTTGTACTTGCCTACGGTACTGCCCAAAGCAAATATCTGTCGGTTTATATTGGTAATGCACACCTTGTCGTCGTCTATAAGGTCAAGGGCTCCCACACCGGAGCGGGCAAGCGCTTCGACGGTATAGCCGCCGACTCCCCCTATTCCGAACACCGCCACACGGCAGTTTTTCAGTTTTTCTATGGCGCCAGAGCCGAAAACAAGCTCTGTTCTTGCAAATCTGTCAAGCATATGCGCCTCAGATAACATAATTCTCAGGCAGCTCCACATCCATAAGGTCTGCAAGAGTTATTTTTGAAAAATAGTCTACGGTCATTTTATAATAGTTTTTCCACACGGGCAGAGTTCTGCACTCCGCCGCCTTGTCGCAGGAGGGCGCTCCGTCTTTCAGACACGCCACCGGCGCAAGATCGCCCTCGGTCAGGCGAAGTATCTCCCAAAGCGTATACTGATCGGGCTCGCGGGTCAGCTTATAGCCTCCTCCCTTGCCGTGTACGCTGTCGATAAGTCCGTTTTCTTTCAGCACGGGCAGAATACGCTCTATATATTTCAGGGATATTCCCTGCCGCTCGGCAACATCCTTCATGGGAATGTATTCGCCGTTTCTGTGAATTGCAAGGTCAAGAAGAATTCGTATGGAATAGCGTCCTTTTGTCGATATCATAATACAGACTCCTCCTTATTATTCCCGGCTTATTTCGCCGTAAATCTTTTCCGCATAGCGCACCGTGTCCATGGCGTCACGCCCGTATGCGTCGGCGCCGATTTTTTTCGCGTAGTCCTCATTAAGCACGGCGCCGCCCACAATAACCCGGCACCAGGGAGCCCTCTCGTGCAGAAGCCGCACGGTGTTTTCCATGGCGGGCACAGTAGTGGTCATAAGGGCGCTGAGTCCCGCAAGAGGCGCGTGATACTTCACCACAGCCCGGGCCACATCCTCCTCGGGTACATCCTTGCCCAAATCCTTTACATCGAAGCCGTAATTCTCCAACAGCAGCTTTACGATATTTTTGCCTATATCGTGAACATCACCGTGTACGGTGGCAAGCACAAAGGTGCATTTTGAAGAGCCGCCTTTCCCTGCGGGAACGGCTTTTTTTATTTGCTCAAAGGCAGCCTTTGCCGCTTCCGCGCTCATGAGAAGCTGGGGCAGATACAGCCTGCCGGCCTCGTAATCCGCGCCTACTGCGTCAAGGGCGGGTATTATCTCCCCTGTCACCACCGACATAGGCTCCGTGCACTCAAGAAGCTTTGCGCACTCTTTTGCCGCAAGCTCTTTAAGTCCTTTGCATACAGCGCGCCTCAGAGGCGTTGTGTCCGCCGCCTCCGACGCTTTTTCGGCGGACGGTACGTAAGCCTTTTCCGCCGTTTCATATGCCGGTCCGGGAGCGGCGGCGCGGGAGCTCATATAGCTTATATAATCGGCGCAGTTTTCGTCAAGACCGCTCAGCGCTCTGTACGAATAGTACACCGTCATCATTTCGGATGAAAAAGGATTCATTATGGCGCCCGAAAGTCCGCTTTCAAGTGCCTGTGCAAAAAATGTACTGCCGATAGCGCTTCTCTCGGGAAGTCCGAAGGACACATTTGATACGCCCAGAAGCGTATGGGCGCCCAGTTCGTGCCTGATGGTTTTCAGGGCGTCAAGAGTGACCCTCGCCGCCTGAGCGTCGGCGCTTACCGCCATAGTCAGGGTGTCGAAAACAAGGTCTTTTTTTGATATGCCGTACTTCTCCGCGGTTTTCAGTATCTTTTTCGCAATTTCCACTCTGCCCTCGGCAGTGTCGGGTATGCCGTTCTCGTCAAGTGTGAGGGCGACGGCGACTCCGCCGTATTTCTTCATCAGGGGGAATACAGACTCCATGCTCTCCGCTTTTCCGTTTACGGAGTTTATGAGCGCTTTTCCGTTATAGCGTCTCAACGCTCTCTCCATGGCGGCGGCAGAAGAGGTGTCAATCTCCAGCGGCAGGTCGATTACGGACTGTAGCTCGCTTACCGTATTTTCCAGAACACTTGCCTCGTCAAGCTGAGGAAGTCCCACATTCACATCAAGAATGTGGACTCCGCTGTCCTGCTGCCGTATTCCCTCCGACAGAATATATTCCGTATCGTTTTCCAATAGCGCCTGCTTAAAGCGCTTTTTGCCCGTAGGATTTATCCGCTCTCCTATAAGCACAGGGTCGTCCGAAAAGAATACAGCTTTTGTGTAGGAGGAAACGCAGGTGAAATTCTTTTTTTCTATTGGTTTGGGAGACACATCGGCAAGGCTTTCCGCCAGCGTGCGGATATACTCGGGGGTAGTACCGCAGCAGCCCCCCGCTATCCTTACACCCTCAAGCACCAGCTCTTTTGTCTGGCGCGTAAACTCGTCGGCATCTATATCGTATACGGTCTTTCCGTTTTCGTCATGAGGAAGTCCGGCGTTTGCTTTCATAATCACCGGGACTTCGGCGTATTTCAGATATTCCCTTACCACCGGGGCAAGCCTGTCGGGACCGAAGGAGCAGTTGACTCCGATGGCGTCCGCGCCCATTCCCTCAAGCAGTGCAACCATAGCGGCGGCATCGGCTCCCGTCATAAGCTTGCCGTCCTCGCCGTAGGCGTTTGAAACAAACACGGGCAGGTCACAGTTCTCCTTTGCGGCAAGCAGAGCGGCCTTTGTCTCATAGCAGTCGCTCATGGTCTCTATCATTATTAAATCCACGCCGCAGCGGCAGCCGATTTTTACCGTCTCGGCAAAAACGGAAACCGCCTCCTCAAAATCAAGGCTGCCGAGAGGCTTCAGGAGCCGCCCCAAGGGGCCTATATCCAAAGCAACGAATTTGGGCTGAAGCGCGCTGCTCTCCTTTGCGGCGGCAAAAGCGTTTTCACAGGCGGCAAAGATTATTTTTTCAAGCTCCCCCGCTTCAAAATTCAGGCTGTTTGCTCCGAAGGTGTTGGTGTTTACCACATTGCTGCCCGCGTCAAAATACGCCTTGTGTATATCCTTTACCACGGAGGAATGTGTAATATTGAAAAGCTCCGGGCGGCTGCCTGCGGGAAGTCCCCTTTGCTGCAGGAGAGTGCCCATACCGCCGTCAAGAATAAGGATATTTTGTTTCATATATTCGGTGATATTCATATTTCCTCCGGTTTTTGCGCCCTTGCGGTTTTATCCGTCGTATTTTATGCCCGCAAGCGCCGTGACGGATTTTGACGGCGACATTATAATCTGATCGCTTAGCGTAAGTCCGATTTTTCTCGGGCAATCAAGCAGGGCAAAAAGCTCTTTTTGCATTGTAAGGGGTATATCTCCGTAACCGGGACTTACCCGCGGCAGGAGAATTTTTCCCTGCCTCGCGAGCTTTTCAGCCGTATCGCGGCAGAAAGCATCGCAGAGACTTTCTATGCGCTCGGCTCCCAGAGCCTGCATTATCAGGGCTTTCGACGGCTCAAGCCGTGAGTATTTCAGAATAAGCCTGTCCATCTCCGCTCCCACGGTGGCACCGAAAACAAGAACGGCATGGCAGCCCTTAAACGCCGTTTTCAAAGTATCTGAGTCTGTATTTATGTTTGCAAAGCTAAGAAAATCCCCGTCGCGCCGCAAATCGTATATATCATAGCACACCCGATATGAAAGGCGCCCCTCGGTTTCCTCACAGCATTTATCCACAAGGCGTGAGACCTCCTCGGTCTCGGTTCTGCAGCCTGCGTATCTGAACACCTCGCGCCGGGAAAAGGTCGGCGCGTCAAAACTTATCTGTCTTATCATTCTTATTATTTTCCGAGAATGTCAGAAAGATTGGCTACTATTCCCGCTGCCACCTGCGGCTTGTTCATGGAATAAACATGGACATGGTTTATGCCGTTTGCATAAAGATCGATTATCTGGTCGGTGGCATAGGCTACTCCAGCCTGAAGCATGGACGCGTCGTCGCCCCCGAAGCGGTCAACGATGCTTTTGAAGCGCTGGGGCATAAAGGAACCCGACAGCTTTATGGCGCGCTCCACCTGCCGAGCATTGGTTATGGGCATAATTCCGGGCACAATGGGCACGGTTATACCCGCTTCTCTGATTTTATACAGAAAGCTGTAAAGAAGATTGTTGTCGAAAAACATCTGTGTAGTGAGGAAATCGCAGCCGGCGTCAACCTTTTCCTTAAGATGCAGTATATCGTCCCTGCGGTCGGCGCTCTCGGGGTGTATTTCCGGGTAGCAGGCTCCGCCTATGCAGAAATCCGTTCCGCTTTCCCTGAGCTGACGGACAAGTTCTGCGGCGTGGTGATAGTCCCAGCCGCTTCTGTCGCTTTCCATAAGCTCGGGAGTAAGGTCTCCGCGAAGAGCCATAACATTTTCAATGCCTGCATCCCTTATCTTTTTGATCATCTCGCCGACGGTTTCCCGAGTGGAGGAAACGCAGGTAAGGTGAGCAAGCATTGGAATACCGAAGCGCTTTTCAATATCACGGGCGATGTCAAGGGTAAAGCGGCTTGTACCGCCCCCCGCGCCGTAGGTAACGCTCATAAAAGAGGGAGACAGCTCCGCGATTTTTTCAACAGCCTGTCTAACGCTTTCAAAGGCCGTGTCCGCTTTGGGCGGAAACACCTCAAAGGATATGGACGGCTTTTCATTTTTCAGTATGTCAGATATTTTCATAATTCTTCCCGATTTTCGGATTTTCTCATAAGATTATACCACCGAGTCGGGGGGTAAATCAAGCGTTTTTCGTATGTTGTACCCGTTATGCCTGAAAATTGCGAAAACCGCAGGGTAATTCACGACCCTGCGGCAGGATTTTCGACGGCTTCGGGAATTCCGGCGCACTTTAATCAGTCCACAACGGGAGTTGCGCGCATGGCGAGAATAGTTTTCTCGATAAGGTCATCAAGCTCCCGGCCCAGCATCTGCGCGCCGCGCTCTATGACTTCTCTGGAACAGCCTTTTGCAAAACTTTGATTTTTATATTTCTTTTTTACCGATTTCACTTCCAAATCTGAGACGCTTTTTGATGGGCGCATCAGCGCGACGGCGCCGATAAGTCCCGTAAGCTCGTCCACGGCGTAAAGCACCTTTTCCATTTCGTGCTCCGGCTTTATGTCCACCGTAAGCTCATATCCGTGAGAAGCGACGGCATGAATGAGGTTTTCGTCAAGTCCTCTTTCCCGCATGATCTCCTGCTCCTTTATGCAGTGCATATCGGGATATTTTTCAAAGTCAAGGTCGTGCAAAAGTCCCACAATGCCCCAGAAATCCTTTTCGTCTCCATAACCCAGTTCATCTGCGAAATACCGCATTACGCCCTCTACGGTCTGCGCGTGCTTCAGGTGAAAGGGCTCGCTGTTGTATTCATTAAGCAGTTCCCATGCTTCGTCTCTCGTTATTTCCATTTTGTTTCCTCTTTTCGTTTTTTTAGTGTTTCATATACCGCTGTCACAAAATCCGCAAAACAGAGAGTCCCCGCGGGGCTCTCTGTTTTTCATAAATCTTATAAAACGCTGTCATACTGCCGCAAAGCCCTTTTCAAGGTCTGCGATTATATCGTCTATATGCTCGGTGCCGACGGAAAGACGGATAGTAGACTGTGTGATGCCCTGCTCCGCCAGTTCCTCGTCCGTAAGCTGTGAATGAGTGGTGGAGGCGGGATGTATCACCAGAGACTTAACATCGGCTACATTTGCAAGCAGGGAGAATATTTCAAGACTGTCTATAAATCTGAAGGCCTCCTCCTTGCCGCCCTTTATCTCAAAGGTGAAGATAGACGCGCCGCCGTTCGGAAAATACTTTTCATACAGCGCGTGGTCGGGGTGGTCGGGAAGCGACGGGTGGTTGACCTTTGCTACCTTGTGGTTGTTTACAAGGTACTCAATAACCTTCTTAGTGTTTTCCGCATGGCGCTCAAGACGGAGTGACAGGGTCTCGGTGCCCTGCAAAAGCAGAAATGCGGCAAAGGGAGAGATGGTCGCGCCCTCGTCACGAAGCAGGATTGCGCGGATATAGGTTACAAATGCGGCAGGTCCAACCGCGTCGGCAAAGGAAATGCCGTGATAGCTGGGGTTGGGTGCGGCGATGGGTGCATATTTGCCGCTTGCTTTCCAGTCAAACTTGCCGCTGTCGACTATAACGCCGCCCAAAGTGGTGCCGTGACCGCCGATGAACTTGGTAGCGCTGTGTACCACGATGTCGGCGCCGTGCTCAATGGGGCGGATAAGGTAAGGGGTTCCGAAGGTATTGTCTACCACTACCGGCAGACCGTGCTTGTGGGCGATCTTGGAAATCGCGTCAATATCGGGAATGTCGCTGTTGGGATTGCCAAGAGTTTCAAGGTATACGGCCTTTGTGTTGTCTTTGATAGCCGCCTCAACCTCGCTGAGGTTGTGGGCGTCCACAAAGGTTGTCTCAACTCCGAACTGCGCAAGGGTGTGGCGAAGCAGGTTGTAGGTGCCGCCGTATATGGTCTTCTGTGCCACTATATGATCGCCTGCCTGTGCAAGTGCCTGAATGGTATAGGTTATTGCAGCCGCACCGGAAGCTACCGCCAGAGCGGCGACGCCGCCCTCAAGAGCTGCAATGCGCTTTTCAAATACATCCTGTGTGGAGTTGGTAAGTCTGCCGTATATATTTCCGGCGTCGGCAAGTCCGAAGCGCGCCTCGGCGTGTGCGGAATTGTGAAAAACATATGAGGTGGTGGCGTAAATCGGCACCGCTCTTGCATCGGTGGCGGGGTCTGCCTGTTCCTGTCCTACATGAAGCTGAAGCGTTTCAAATTTATAGTTGCTCATTTTAGTTACCTCTTTCTTTTTTATGATGAATGCAGTTGTTTTTAGGTCTTACGGCCGCGGCTTGAAAAAACTCAGCCCTGCATTCGTCCTTTTCTGAAATTGGCTCTTACAAGAAGCTCAAAATAGTTTTTCACCTGAAAACCTCCGAAAATACTGTGTGCCGAAATCTCAACGAGCTTTCGCCGCATACCGCCGCGCAATGGTTGTATACCCTGTACGCCCCGGTTATTTTGATACCTAACTGGTAGGTTGGTGTAATAATACCACGGCAAACTCCATTTGTCAAGAGCTTTTGTTATAAAAAATCAAAATTTTTCCGTTTACGGTTTGTTTTGACTTTCTTATACATCATCGGACGCAAATAATTCATCCTGATACTGCGGCATAAACCGAGCGGAGGACTGAAAGGATAATCAGTCGGAAAGGAAAAACCCGCCCGCAGGCGGATTTTTGTATTTGTTATAAAATTCGGTCGCAGCACAAGATAATACGCATATTTCCTCTCGGAATAATTCAGTTTACAAGCTCCGCGTCATTAAGACGGCAGTACCTATATCCGTTTTCCTCATATGTGTCAAAGATGCCCGTGACCGTGATTTCGGTACCCAGCTCGGGATAATCCTTCGGATATGTGTGCTCCCCGGTGAGAACAAACTCTATGCCTTGTGAACAGCACGCCGTGGCGTCGGAAATAATGCAGGCAAAGTAGTAATTCCCCGTTTCTTCATCGTGATAAACGGAAAACGGACCTTTCATCTTTACCGTCTTGCCCATATATCCGTCCGGGGCTGTCATCATGTTGTAAACTTCCGAATAAACCATGGTACTGCTGAGCTCGGTCAGATCCACATCAATATCGGAGTTCCCCTCCCTGTCGTTTTCCGAGGTTACGGAGTCTGAATTCTGACGAGAGTCACCGGCGGTTCCGTCGGACTTCTTATCGCCGCAGCCGAAAACCGCAAGGGACATAATCATCACAAGTAAAACGCAGATAATTTTTTTCATTTTCTTATACCTCCCATAAGTGTTCCCGCAAGAGAAAACAGGACAAACGCAATAATATCCGCCGCAACGATGGTGGAGCCCACCGGAGTGCCCGCAAGGACTGAGACAAGTATGCCCAGCGCCGAGCAGCATACCGACAGCACCGCCGAGCATACCGTTACGGACTTAAAGCTTTTGAACACCCTCATGGCGGACAGCGCGGGGAAAATCACCAGCGCCGATATCAGCAGAGAGCCTACCAGATTCATGGACAGCACTATGATAACCGCAATAATTACGGCGATAAGCAGGTTGTAAAGACCCACCCTCATTCCCGTAGCCTTTGCAAAAGATTCGTCAAAGGTCACGCAGAAGATTTTGTTATAAAAAAGTACAAAAATGAGAACAACCGCCAGTGACAGTACGGTGCTTACCCACACCTCCGTACGGGAAAGCGTCAGAATTGATGTAGAGCCGAACAAAGTGGAGCAAACATCTCCCGAAAGATTTGACGAATTTGAAAAAATATTCATCAGAAGATATCCCACCGCAAGAGCGCCCACCGAAATCATGGCTACTGAAGCATCACCCTTTATCTTTGTGTTCTGCCCCGTACGCAGCAGTAATACCGCGCTTATTACCGTAACCGGCAGCACCAGTATCATGTCGTTTGTAAGTCCCAGAACGCCGGCTATCGCCATGGCGCCGAACGCCACATGGGAAAGTCCGTCGCCGATAAAGGAAAACCGCTTCAGCACCAGGGTAACACCCAGAAGCGACGAACACAGAGAGATCAGCACGCCGACGATCATGGCGTAGCGCACAAAGGGATAATTAAAGTAAAGCTCAAGCTTTGTAAATATCTCCGTCATGCTTTGCCTCCCCCGGCGCAGAAGCCCTTATACAGTTCGCTGTTCAGGTACTCCTGCCGTGTGCCGAAAAACACGGTATTTCCTATATGAAGTATATGGCTTGCATAGGAAAGTGCGGCTTCCATATCGTGAGAAATCATAATAACCGTAATACCGTCGCTGTTCAGTTTTTCGATAAGGCGATACATCTCAGCCGTCACCTTCGGGTCAAGCCCGGAAACCGGCTCGTCAAGCAGCAGCATTTTCCCCGTTGCACACAGGGCGCGGGCAAGCAGCACCCTTTGCTGCTGACCGCCCGACAACTCGCGGTAGCATCGCTTTGTCAGATGGGAAATTCCCATTCTGTCAATGTTTGCGGCGGCAATGCGCTTCTCCTCCTTTGTGTAAAAGGGCCTCAGACCGCACCGCCCCTGAAAGCCGGAAATCACTATTTCCCTGACGGTTGCGGGAAAGTCCTTCTGCACCGCCGTCTGCTGCGGCAGATAGCCTATTTCCTTTTGCAGAAGTCCCTCTCCCGTCAGCACCTTTCCCGACATAGGCTGCTGCAGGCCGAGAAGCGTGCGCATAAGTGTTGATTTTCCCGAGCCGTTCTCGCCCACTATGCAAAGGTAATCTCCTGCGTCTATTTCAAAATTCAAGCCGTGTACAATTTCCTTGCCGTCATAGCCGAGGCAAAGATCGCGGCATATAAGCTGTGACACGGAAATCCTCCTAATTCAAAGCGTCTTTCAGCACGCTGAGATTTTTTTCCATAAAGGAAAGATATGTCGCGCCGGCATCCATTTCTTCACGGGTTACGGACTGCATGGAATCCATGGTAAGTATGCGTGCGTTCTTTTTCTCCGTCGTTGCAACTACCGTATCGGCGATTTTGCAGTCAGACCCCTCAATGGTCAGTACGGCAGTAAGTCCCAGCTCGTCCACCTTGTTTGCAAGGAAAGCCACGGTTTCAAAGCTTGCTTCGCTTTCCGCAGAACAACCGGCGAAAGCGGCATAGTATTCAAGTCCGTAATCGTCCGCAAGATAACGGAAGGGGAAACGGTCGCCGAACAGTATTGTTTTTGTCTGTGCGGTTTCAACTGCGGCACTGTACTCATTGTCCAAAGCGTTCAGCTTTTCAATATAATCGGCTGTGTTTTTCTCATACAGCTCTTTATTCTCAGGGTCAAGCCCGACAATAGCGTCCTTTATTTTTTCTATAAGGGTTGCCGCGTTTCTCAGAGACAGCCATACATGCTCGTCATATTCCGTCTCATCTTGCCCGTGACCTTCTTCCTCCTCGCTTTCCATACCCTCGATGATTTCCTCTTCCTTGACTTTGTCTCCCAGCGCTTCAAGGAGATTTATTACAGTCATATCCTTGTTGACTGCTTCCCGCAGAGCGTCCTCAGCCCATTCGTCGGACTCGCCGCCCACATATATAAACAGATCGCAGGTGGATATTTTTATAATGTCATCGGCAGTAGGCTGATAGCTGTGCATATCCACGCCGCTGCCCGAAAGTGCGCTTACTTCCACATTATCCGCCCCGTCTCCGACTATCTGCATTACCCAGTCGTATTCGGGAAAGATCGTGGTAACTACCGAAAGCTTCTTCTCACCGTCATCCGAGGTTGCGCCGCAGCCGGAAAGTACACACGCCGAAGTCGTCAAAAGAAGTAAAGCTGAAAGTAAAACAGAAATTATTTTTTTCATAAAAAATGCCTCCGAATTAAAAACAGGTATCCTGAAATAAGTACAAAAATACAGGGAAGCGGCAAGTACGCCGAAAAATCTATCCATAGAAGGATAGACTTCTTCCCTGACTGCAGAATACTGTTTAATTCGAAAGCTTAACTTTTAGGAAAACTGGGGTCGAGACAGGCAAAGACTTTGCGGCACATGGCGCAGAAACCAAAGCGGTATAGCTTACCGCGCTGCAAACCGCCGCTGCCGCTGTTAAAGCGCCCAGCGTTTTCAGCACATTTTCGCATATGCTGATCTGACGGCACACGGAGCAGCATTCACCTACGCAGTCGTGACATACCTCGGCGGCGATAAAGCAAACGGAGAAAAGCGTGGCAAATAAAACAGCAAAAGCCGTGACTAACGCCAGAATGCGCTTTTTCCCGCTCATACTTCTCTCTCCCTTTCCCTTTACTTTGCCGCAGCTTTGTGCGGCACTGTACTGTCAGTATAACAACTCCGCAGTTAAATGTCAATTAAATCGGGTAAAAAGTTACAAATCAAAATATGCCAGGGATCTGTCTTTAGAAAAAATCCCGGCACAGTACATCAATACAGACCGTATGCTGCAAAAACGCGCCGGGCATAATGCCCGACGCGCCTTTGCATTTTTCATTTTTCCGAATCAGAGCGGCTGATTTCAAAGTCTATTTAACTTTCTCCCACGCGTCCGCAAAGCCGTCTTTGCTTGCGAGAACTTCAAAAAGCCGTTCTTTTCCCAGTATCATATCAATACGCCCCCACAGGTAGCAGCCGATATAATATGTAGGGTACTGCAGCACCGTTCTGGTCTCTCCGGTTATAAGCGAAGTGAAGGTAAACTGCTCATATTCGCCCATAAGCTCCGCCACCTGCTCCATAGTAAAACCTTTTGCTTTCTCTGCGTCTGCCATCACTTTAGCTATAAGCTCATCGTGCTGCTGCTCATAGAACTGCCAGCTCGCTTCGTCAATTCCCACTGCGGCACCGGGATATTTAGCCGGCTTCCCCGGCGTTACCGCGTTGTTGCAAAAATGCACCGCGAGGCCTTCAAAGGCAAAATTCACGAAGAAATACTGCCGCGCAGACATATCCTCCGGAATAAGCTGTGAGAACATTATGTGATGTATTTCGTGGGCAAGCACACGGAGAAAAGTATCCTTGTCGCCCAGAAAATCCAGATTGGCGATGTCAAAATGAATATATTCACCGTAAGGCCATCCCATGGAATTGCCGATAGATACGGTTAGCAGAACGGTAAAATGATCCAGAGACTCCAGGACACGGGCGGGCAAGCCGTTTTCCAGCAAAAGCTCCACCAGTTTAAGATCCTCTTGTGTGATACTGTTCAGCATTTCAGTCTTTTGCAGCCGCTGCTCCATATCGTTGTAAAAAGACAGAAAGCCTTCCTTTTTATAAGCAAGACGGGGATTGTCAAATTCCTTTTCGTCAAAATGCAGGAAAAAGTCCACGGCTTCCTCAAAGCTTATGCCGCATACGGGAAGACCGGGTTCCCCGTACCGCTGAAATTCCACTCCGTAGTCGCGCATGGACAGAATTTCCCGAAGACGAGCCTCGTCCCTGACTCCCTGTTCCTTTGACTTTTTCAGCCATGAAGTCATAGGCTCTACCGTGCTTTTACTGATTTCTATTTTCATTTTTTCCTCCGTTCAAAATGCTTTTTCTACGGATTTTTCAAGCATATGCGGTTCATTTCATAACAGATAAATTATAACCGCCTGCAGTCCGTCAGTCAATCGGTTTTGAAAAACTTAACAAATGTTTGTTTATATCTCTCAGCAAACCGCGACGCAAGCATTAAGAACGGTACATCGATGACTATGCAACCGTATAATGTATGTCAGTCTCCTGAAGAATGTTATACCAGACGCCGAGACCGACGCTGTTTTCACAGATATATTTCAAAAAAGAAGTAATATAGTCGAAAGCGGCGTCCGCGCAAACACAGGCCTCAGTATGTATATCGGATCCGGTTTCCTGTTTTACGGAGATATATACTCCTTCCGGGACAACCTCAGCCGAGTAGGTCATTGTCCGGCGTTTCTGAAATCCCTCGATTTCGGAGTACTCGTTGATAAACTCACATGTTCTCGTTTGCAGCATTTTTATTCTCCTTATATTTATGATATTTTTATTATTTTTTCGCAGACAGCAATTTGCGTCTTGAAAATTGTTATTTTGTATAGTATAATTATTTTAATAAACGCCTTATAAAAGTTTAGTCTTCTTTGCGGTTATTGTAAATACGCAAATATGAATTATGCTTGCAACCTTGCAATTTTGATTTCACATTTGCAAGACCAGACGGATTTTACAAGGCTTTTCCGGCTAAATCCTTACAGAAACTTTCCAAAAATAAATTTCAGGAACGGAACGATTATGAAAAACGAATATCTGAAAGAATTGAAAGAAAACTGCAAACTTACGACAAAACAGATCTCAGGCATGAGCGGAATTCCGGAGAGTACCATAAGCAGAATCCTTTCCGGGCAAACAGATAACCCGACTTTTGATTCCGTCTGCGCCATTGTAAAAGCTATGGGCGGGTCTCTCGACAAGCTTTGCGGAACGCAGACCGATTCCGTTAGCGAAGACCTTTCTTCACTGCATGCTCTGTACGAAAAGGTTATTGCGGAAAAGAACTGGTATCTCAAATTACTTATCGGAATATGCTGCATTTTGGTTGCCGTTCTGGTCTTTATACTGATCTTCGACATAGCAAACGGCTCTGTGGGATTTGTAAGGTATTGACTGAAAAATCAGATTATATTTCGACTTTGCGATATTTTTACGGTAAAACGGCAGAGTCCTGAAAAAACCTCAGCCTGATTCTGCTCCGACAGCAGTCAGGCATTTTGCCTTTGCACTACCGCAGCAAAAAACATCTGACGGCGGTTTATCCCCGTTTTGCAGTAAAAGTCCGCCCGACAGCCTAATAGACCGTCGGGCGGGATTTTTATGTCTTTCGCAAGCCGTTTTTCCGAAGGTAAGCGACTCAGAAAATGCAGGAACACACAAATCTCATCTTGAATTGTATTTATTCAGTATTTCGGTATATTCCGGATTTTTTGCAAGCTCTGAATTTCTGTAATGTTCCGAATTCAAGAAGAAATCTACTGTCCACTGAAGCAAATTGTCTGTATTATGAATTGCGGTTGTTGCCTCAAATAGTGCCGCATTATTCATTGAAAGCTCTGTAAGCTGCTGAGTCGCATACAGATATTTATCCAGTACGGATACTATGTCTGCGTCCGTTTCTCCGCGGTAGAACAGATCGTTTTCCATTCTTCCAAGGAAAGACTTGGCAAGCAAAAGAAAGAATACTTCTCCTGTTTCTTCAAATGCACTCAGCAGCAGATCACCGTAGTGTAATGCGCGTGTTGACTTTTCCCCCATGGAAAGCGAGGTATTAAAGAACACTGTTCTGCCTAACTTATCTGCCGCGAAATCTGCAAGTTCGTACATATTCTTTTGAACATGGTAGTAGTATTCGCTTGTATCTTTTGCAAACAACTGCTCAGTCTTTTGCCCGCCTGTACCGTACCAATCCGTAAACTTGGTTTTGTATATTTCCAATGCTTCTTCCGTCTTTCCTTCTGCATGGAGAATTTTTGCACGCATATTCCATGCACCGAGACGGAGATCTTCCTCAGTACAGCCTTCAAGTATCTTTTCGCATATTGCAAGAAATTCATCCTTATGCGCAACCAAAACGGCGGGATCGTTGTCGGCCACGTCTCCGCCAATGTTCCACATATAATAGTGCATAATCCGGTAATTGTTGGGATAATCGCGGTATGCCTTGACGATGATCTCCCGTGCCTTCTTATAATCACTTTTCCAATGCTTCCTGTAAAGCGCAATAGCATCGTCAATCTCGGCTTGCACTTTTTCCTGATCGTATCCCATAAGCTCATCAAGTGAAACTCCGAAATAGTATGCAAGAGGCTGGAGAAGTGTAATATCAGGATAAGTTTCGCCACGCTCCCACTTGCTTACAGCGGCACAAGTAACATTCATCGCCTCTGAAAGCTGTTCCTGTGTAATGTTTTTACTTATACGCAGGCGCTTGATATTTTTACCGATCAACATTTCCATAACAATACTCCTAATTCTTTCTAAAAAATAGTAAGCTGACGTCTGCTTCCGTCTATATTATAATCTGGTATCAGTACGCCGTACAGGTATTATCGGGAAAAATGATATTAACTAACGGTTAAATTATTGTAGCAGCAGTACATCTTGTGTGCAGCTTATTTTTAACGATTACCCGAAAACTGTTTGTTACGGTCATTTTTTTGAAATC
>JBJDYY010000050.1:0-5454 GCA_051867715.1 Candidatus Avispirillum sp. | reverse complement strand
TTACAACAGCATCCGGGTGTGCCCAACTCATTTACGCATCTATCCCAGATTGCCTACGATGAAGAGTGGAGAACAGCCGCAGCAGCGTACATGAAAGCAGTGATCAGGCATTGTGAGGAAAAGTATGGGGATCGTATCTACGGATATTTTCTGTTGGGGGGTACGACCACGGAATGGTTTTCTGATTATGATTTTGAGCGATCCCATCCAATTAAAGAGGCAGGGTACCAAAGGTGGATGCAGGATGAAAGCGCAAGTTTGCCGAGTACAGAGAGACTGAACCAGCCTGGAGAGGTGTTTTTATCTGAGGAGGAAGAAGATGTTTATCTGGCAAGAAAGTTCCATTCGGAAACCATAGCGGATCTGATTCTTTATTTTGCCAAGGAGGCGCAGTCTGTACTGCAGCACAGAAAGCTTGTGGGGCTATATTACGGTTACTTGTTTGAGTTGGGCGGGCAACGCCTGTTTAACGCGGGGAGCCTGGGTTATGAGAAGGGATTTGAAAGTCCGGATATTGATATGATTTCCAGTCCGTCTGCTTATGGTTACCGGAAACTTACGGATCCCAGTGGATTTATGGTGACGCAGAAGACACTGGATGCCCATAACAAACTGTATTTTCTGGAATTTGACCATATCACGCATGTAGCGCCCACAATGGTGGATGACGGTATAGTGGAGGGGGCATCCAATAAAAAAAATCGGGAAATTCCGGGAGCAGGCTCCAAGTGTCATAATGAAACAGAATCTCTGAATCTGATGTGGCGTGATTTCTTACTGTGCAACGCCAATGGGACGGCTCTGTGGTGGTTTGATATGTTTGACGGGTGGTTCCGGTCAGAAGGAATGATGGATGCGGTCAGCCATATGATCCGGATATCGCAATCCCTTTCCCAAAAACAAACAGAAAGTGTGGCTCAGATTGCAGTATTTGCAGAGGGAGAATCCATGTATCGGGTCAGAAAATCTGCGGGACTTGCAAGTGTGTGTCTGTCTGACATCCGCAGGACGCTGGCTGAGTGCGGTGCAGCGTATGATCTGTACTCCATAGGAGATCTTGCGCTGCCTCAGGTGGACAACTATAAGCTTTATCTCTTTGTGAACCAATATGATATGACAGAACAGACAAAGAAACAAATCACCGAGCGGCTGAAGAAGACCGGGAAAACAGTCCTTTGGCTGTTTGCGCCGGATTATGCCGGTCAGGGAAAGAGAAGCGTGCAGCATATTTCCGATATGGTGGGAATGCAGGTGGAACAAAGCAGTACTTCTCATGGAGCAGTTTGTTTTGAGGGAGAATCGGTACGGTATGAATTGGCAGCCCCGTATTTTTCGATTCAGGATGAGTCAGCCTCTGTTATCGCCCGATTTGAAGATGGTGAGATCGCTGCGGCTTATCAGGAGAAGGAAGGATTTAAGAGCGTCTATGCGGCAGCCTGTAATCTCCCCTCCGGGATGCTGCGCTTCATTGCAGAGCTTGCAGGTGTCATGGTTTACAGCTGTGACAGCAGGGTGTATGTTTATCCGAATTCTTCAAGCACAGGCGTTTATAATGCATCCGAAGCAGATGCGGTAATACATCTGCAGGAGGATGGCCGTTATCGAGATCTGGTGCAGGGACAGGTGTTTGAATGCAAAGAGGGCAGAATGGTGCTTCCCAAGAGGGAGATCAATGCATTTCTGCTGGTAAAGGAGTGAGGCTGGTATGAAGTACCCGAAGGAATTTGTCTGTGAATGTAGAGAATTTTCTACATATTTAATTCGTATATAAAATTGAAACCTGCAAAATAATATGCGGGAGAATGCGGCAGTAACAATTATAAAAATAAAAGAAGGATACAGCTATGCAATATATTTGGATAGATGCCGTAGATTTTTCAGATTACGGCGGTTTTGCTAAGGAAACACAATTTGTTCGGGAGATGGGTATGCCGTATCTTATTGCGGACGGTGTAGGTAAGCCCGTTAACCCCGCGGCCACCTCGTTTGAAGTGAAACAGGACGGATGTTACAGATTTTTTGTGCGTACAAAAAACTGGCTTTGTGATTACGCGCCTGACGGGATTGTTCTTGAGGTGGACGGAGTAAAATCCGAACATATCTGCGCAAAATGCCATACATACGGCTGGAATTTTGAAATCGGGGCGGATTTCAAGCTCAAAAAAGGCAGTCACACCCTTAAGGTTTACGATACCGACGGCTGGTTCGGCAGATTTGCCGCCGTTATTATTACAAACGATTATGATTTTACCCCATCGCCTGAGCTTAGCAGAATTAAAAAGCAGAGGAATAAAATGAAGGGGATTGTTCCGACCGTTCGGGATATGGGCAGCTTTGATCTGATTGTGGCAGGCGGCGGCGTAGCAGGCGTGACCGCAGCGATTACAGCGGCGAGATACGGTCTTAAAACCGCACTTATCAACGACAGACCTGTTTTGGGCGGAAACGGCTCCAATGAGGCGAGCGTTGCCGTTGAAGGCTCTGCCCACAGGGGATACCACGAAACAGGTATTATTTATGAAATAAAAAATGTCCGCGAGAGCGAGCATATTACATGGTCTGAGGCCTTTGAGCGCTTCACATCTGCCGAGAAGCTGCTTTCGGTTTACAGCGATACCCTCGTTACCGACGCTGATACCGAGGACGGTAAAATTACGGCTGTTCACGCTGTAAATACCAATACTTTGGAAGAATATAAATTTTCTGCCGATTATTATATTGACGGAACAGGTGACGCTTGGCTCGGATATTATGCGGGTGCAAATTATCCTGTGGGCAGGGAAGCTAAATTCCAGCACAATGAGAGCTACGCTCCGATCTGTGCCGATAGCAACACAATGAGCGGCTGCGGAACCGATAAGGTCACCGAATTTGACGATACATTTTTCGGATTTTTTGCAACGGATACCGGTCATCCCGTAGAATTCAAAGCACCTGATTGGGCGTTCAAATTACCCGAGGGGAATAAGCTTGGCAGAGAGCCCGATTGGCTCGACAGGGGGCAGTGGTGGCTTGAAATGCCTAACGATTATGACGATTTATGGGAAGCGGAGTTTGTAAGAGACGCTATGTTCCGTATGGGAGCCGGCTATTTTGACTGGCTTAAAAATTCCTGGACGAATAGGGAAAGAGCCGCGAATTATGAGCTAACCGCCTTGGGTAAGCTTAATGCGAAAAGAGAATCCCGCAGACTTATCGGAGATTATATTATGACTGAAAACGATTTTGACGGCAACGTACATTTCCCCGATGCCGTTTGCTACAGCGGCTGGAATATAGATGTTCACCATGTTGACGGAATCTTTTCGGGCGAGGGCGGCAAATTTACCTTAAACAAAAGAGTCCCTATCACTCCGATACCGCTGAGAGCCCTTTATTCCGCAAATGTTGAAAACCTATTTATGCTGGGAAGATGTATAAGCGTAACTCATATTGGCTTAGGCCCCACAAGGGTACAGCTTACGGGCGCCACAATGGGACAGGCGGTTGCAACAGCTGCGTTTTTATGTAAAAAGTACGGCGCAGCGCCGAGAAGGGTAGACATTGACTATATTGATGAATTGCAGCAGCTCCTATTAAAGGACGGTATGTCAATTCCCGGTGTATTTAATCACGATCAGCTTGATCTGGCGCGTAAGGCTCAAGTTAATGCAGATTCTTTTACGGAGAACGGAGTACCGCAAAATGTTATAAACGGGAAAACAAGACCTACCGACGGCGATAATTACGCTTGGGTATCGGAAGAGGGCTTGCCGCAGAGCATAACTCTGAAGCTTGAAAAGGAAGAAGCCGTCAGCGAAATACGCGTAACCTTTGATATACCCTTTGATAAATATCCGCAGTGCTATTTGCCCGCACCGAAGCTTGTGGGTCTTGTTACTGATTTTTATGTGGAGATAATGCATAACGGTGAGTGGGTTAAGGTTGCAGATGTAAGAAATAATGTACAGCGTCTTCTGGTTTTAAAGTTTGACAGTATCAAAGCAACCGAAATAAAGCTGACTGTACTTTCCTCACTCGATTCTAATCGCGCGGTAGTTCCAGAAATAAGAGTGTATAATTAATCCGGGGGAGTAAAATAAAAGGAGATAGATGATATGAAAATTAGAGAAGTACTGGTAATTTTTAAGACCCATTTGGATGTGGGATTTACTGGTTACGCAAAGGATATAACAGATAATTATCTGAATCGGTTTATTCCCAATGCAATTCGTGTCGGCTATGAACTCAAGGACAGCAATACTCCGTTTATCTGGACTACAGGGTCATGGCTGATTGACCGGGCACTGAAAAATGACCGTAACGGCATAATATGTCGTGCAGTAGAGGATGGAATATTAAACTGGCATGGACTCGCTTTTACAACCCATACCGAATTGATGAATCCGGCTCTGTTTGCGTATTCACTTGGGATTTCAAGGAGTCTGGATCAGCGTTTTCATAGAACTACCATAGCGGCGAAAATGACTGATGTACCGGGACATACAATCGGCATGGTACCGTATCTCTCCCGTTCAGGAATCCGTTTTCTTCATATTGGTGTAAATCCCGCAACGCCGCTGCCGCCGGTACCAGGGGTTTTTCGCTGGAGATGCGGTGAGGATGAAATCATCGTGATGTATCATGATGATTATGGGAAAGAAACGATCGTGGGAGAATGTGCCATCTGCTTTGCTCATACGAATGATAATTGCGGTCCCCAGAGTGCAGACGAAATAGTAGAGGTGTATCAGAGACTCAAAGAAAAATATCCGGGTGCATATATTCATGCAGCAACATTAAATGATGTGGCAGAGCGGGTCTGCCTGCAGAAGGATCTGCCGGTGATCGACCGGGAAATCGGTGACACCTGGATTCATGGAGCTGCAACCGATCCTCAGAAACTGAGCCGTTTTCGTAAAGTACAGCGGTACCTGACAGAGAAGAACTGCGAAAATATTGACCTGACGGATAATGTGCTGATGATTCCGGAGCATACCTGGGGAATGGATGTAAAGAAATTTTTTCACGATTCCAGCCATTACACCTGGAAGGAAATGGAGAAAGTAAAGGAGGAGCGCAGAACCATTGAGCAATCCTGGGAGGAGCAAAGGGCATATGTCGAAAAGGCAGAAACACTTTTGGACATTCGTCCGGATTATCCGCTGAAAAAGCCGGTATTGGGGTCATATGTCCGCGATGAAGAATTGCAAAGCTGCGGGGAATTGGAGATCAGCTGGCAGCTGTTTGATCGTTCGGATTATGAGCGGTATCAGAGAACATAGATGCGTCTGACGGATGAAAACCGGGGCTGGGCATTGTGGGATTTTACAAAGGTCGGGCTTTCGGATTACAAGGGCGGAATCTGGACGGCACACACAACAGAAAGCTATACGCAGGGAAAGAAAAAACTGTATAAAATGGAATTTGACAGGGAAACAGCCGAAGAATACGGATTGCCGTATTTTTATGCAG
>JBJDYY010000049.1:0-5555 GCA_051867715.1 Candidatus Avispirillum sp. | reverse complement strand
ATGAAAGAGGAAGAAAAGAAATGAAGTTTCGGGAAATACTGAAGCGTGTAGGGCTCGTGTTTGATGTGCGGCGCTTTCCCATGGATGTGGGCAGAATATGCTGTCTGCCGCTTCAGCTTTTTTTCAGATTAAAAACGGTGGGCACGGACGGCAAAAAGAAAAAGCTGTTTCTGCGGGGTGCGGCGGTAATTGCGCCCAACCATCCGGGATTTATGGATCCCCTTGCGGTGATCTGTATGTTCTGGTACAGGCGAGTGTTCGCCTTTGCCGGAGAGTCGCTTATGAACACTCCCCTGAAAAATCTGTTGCTCAGCGGTATGGGCTGTATAAAGGTTGACCGCACCAGATATGACATTGAGGCTATCCGAAAGGGAAAAAGCGTGCTTGACAAGGGACGCCCGCTGACCGTGTTCGTTCAGGGCGGCATACACCGCGACAGCAGTCTGGGAGAGCTTAAAAGCGGAGCGGTACTGCTGGCGGCGCAGGCAGGAGTGCCCCTTATCCCCATGTATTCCGGCAGAAGAAAGCATTGGTACGAAAGGCGGCTGTATGTTATCGGCGACAGCTTTGACTGCTGTGAAAGATGCGGGAAAAGCCGTCCCGGCTTTGCCGACATAGAAAAACTGACCGCTGAGGTACATGACGAGCTTGAAAAGTGCAGGGCAGTCTATGAAAGGCTGACCGGCGGGACTGCCGTGAAAGCAGAGGAAAATAAAGCTGCCGAAAGAGAGGAAACGGTAAAATGACTACAATTGAAAGACTTGAAAGAGTTTTGGACAGCGTGTTTGAAGGCGAGATTGACGCCTCCGGTGTGACGGAGGAGTCCGATCTCAGAGAGGATGTGGGACTTTCTTCCGTTGCCATGCTTTATATGGTCATGGGACTTGAAGAGGAATTCGGCATAAAGTTTACAAACGCGGATTTTGAGAAAATGACAACTGTGGGCGATGTGGTCGCCTGCATTGAAAGCAAGCTGAAATGAAATGGGAGCAAAAAAGTGCGCAGTACGGTGATATTGTCCGTACAAAAGTAAACTTTTACTATCACTACGGCATTTACGCGGACAGAGACACCATAATCCAGTTCGGCGCGCCCCGCAACGACGGGGTACCGAGAGAGCAGATTGCGGTGTGCGTCACCGACGAGGAAGGCTTTCTGTCGGAGGGGGGAGCTGCGGAGTGCGCGGTTCTTGACAGACGGGAGAAAAAGGAGCGTCGCAGCCCCGAGGAGACGGTCAGGGTGGCTCTCAGCCGTGTGGGTGAGACGGGATACGATTTTCTTCACAACAACTGTGAGCATTTTGTCAACAGCTGTGTGTTCGGCAAAAGCGTTTCTTCTTTTACGGACGGCGAGCGCCGTAAAATCCGCGAAAAGCTTAAAAGAAAGTCCGGCAAGACAGAATAAAAAAACCGCGGAGCGGTTTTTTTATTCTGTCTTGCCGAAAATCAACTGCTTGGCTGGTAGTTCGGAAGATACTTTTGACGCTTTGAAATCCCGCCGCAGCGGAGGCTCCTCTGTGCAAGGGGAGCTGTCAGCGAAGCTGACTGAGGGATTGTTTTGGAGACAGTAGTGTGACAATCCCTCCGTCACGGCATACGCCGTGCCACCTCCCTTTACACAAGGGAGGCAGAATATCCCGCCGCATTTGCGGTTGTGGGACAAATTTGCATATGCGGAAGTATCGGTGGGCTTTTCACCACGCCGATAGCAGCGGCTTACAGTCGCAGAGGAAGCCATCGGCTTTGCCGGTGGTCATGATTTATGATCACGGATATATTGACTTGCGGTTTTATATGATGGTATAATCAGCATAGGCTGTATGCTTGCGGCTTTTGGCCGCAGGCATTGCAGAAGTTTTGAATAGATACACAGACCCGAAAGGATAATTAAATATGAATGACAGTATCAATGTAGTACCTACTCCCAAGGGATGGTGGAGAAACGGTGATAACTGCTTTATCGAGACAAAGATATGCGGAGATTTTCCCGTTCCCGCCGCGGCTTTTATTGAGGACGCCCGCCGCCGCGGTTTTGAGTTTTCCGAGGGAGAGGGCGGCATTTGCGCCATTCTTGACCCTAATATGGAAAAGGCGGAATACAAGCTTTGCGTGTCAGGGGGACAGGTGCGCCTCCTATCAGGCGGCGACGAGGGAGCTCATTACGGCTTTGCTACCCTGCTTCAGCTTATGAAAAAGTATGACGGCCGTCTGCTGCTTGACTGCGTAACAGTTACGGACAGACCTGACTGCGCGTACCGCGGACTGCTCATAGACTGCGCCCGCAGTCTGCATCCCCTGCCGCTTATGAAAAAATATGTTGATATGTGCCGTCTTTACAAGATAAAATATCTCCATATCCATTTTTCCGACGATGAAAGCTACGCGCTCCCCTCAAAGGAGTTTCCTCTTCTTCCCACCCCGGGGAAAAGCTATACGGAAAGTGAGATAGCTTCTCTGCGCGCCTATGCCGCAAGCCGCGGGGTGAGCATCGTTCCCGAGGTGGACTCACCCGGACATTCCACCGTTATACAGAAGGCTTACCCGGAAATTTTCGGAGACAGAGGCATACTGAAATTTACCCGCGCTTCTATAGAGGGAATGAGCCGCATATACCGCGAGGTGTGCGAAATGTTTCCCGAGGCGGAATACATCCACATCGGCGGCGACGAGTCGCGTCTCGGATGGTGGCTTGACTGTGCCGACAGCGAGGCTTTCGGCAGGGAGTGCGGCTATGCTCCCGACGACGAGGGACCCGGTATGACTTCGGCGGAATATCTTATGCTGCGTTATCTTGCCCGTTTTATAGCAGAAAACGCCAAAGCCGTTATATCCTGCGGCAAAAAGCCTATTGTGTGGGAGGGCTTTCACAAGGTCACAAATTCCATGATACCCAAAGAGTGCAGCGTCATGGTGTTTGATTCAAGCTATCAGCTTGCATCCTCGCTGATTGCAGACGGCTTCAGCGTAATTAACTGCTCATGGCTGCCCACCTATGTGGTCACGCCCACCTGGTATTACAGCGAAAAGGAATGCTTTGACTGGGACATTTGCTCCTACGGCACCATAAACGACTCCTCCCCCTACCGCGACGGAATGATGCATATGGCATACAGTCCGCTTATGACGGGCGGGCAGCTTTCAAGCTGGGGAGACACAGTTGAAAAATCCTTCGACAGTCCTGCCGAGGGCAGAAGCGACGAGTTTGAAAAAATTCGCCGCCGCCTGCCGTATATCAGCGAAAACACATGGAACAAGGCGAAGCGTACTGACTTTGAGACTTTGTCCGACGCCCTTGCTTCTGCTGACAGGGTGCTGTCCGAGCTTACCATGTAAGCGGGGGCGTGAATATTTCGCGCTTCGGACAAGTATATTTGAAACGGAAGAAAAAGTCTCTCTGAGAACAGGAAAGGAAAGCAGCGGTGGATATAAAAAAGCTGATGAAGTTTGATTTCAAGGACAAAAAAACGCTGAGTGCGGTGATTGCCGTCTGCGTTGCTTTCGTGCTGCTTTTCGGCGGCGTCATTTCGGCGGTTCTGCTGATCGGACGCGACAGGGAAAAAGAGGAGAACCCGGCGGCCGAGCTTTCGGATGTGCGCGGTGTATGGATAGCTTCCGTATCGAATATTGACTTTCCGTCGTCTCCGGATTTATCGGAAAAAGAGTTGAAAGAAGAGCTTGATTCCATCGTGGAAACGGTGGAGAGTGCGGGGCTTAACACCGTATTTTTCCAGGTGCGCCCCTGTTCCGACGCTTTGTATGCTTCGGACATTTTCCCCGTCAGCAAATACATGTCAACGGACGGCACGCTGCCCCTTGACGCCCTTGGCTATCTTATTAAAAAAGCTCACGAAAAAAATATTGCCGTACACGCCTGGATAAACCCTCTGCGGGTAGCCGCGGGCGGTGAAACCGGGGATCTTGCAAAAGATAATCCTGCAAGGCAAAATCCCTCCTGGACGGTGAAATACGCCGACGGCAAAATATACTACGACTGCGGCAGAAACGAGGTCATTGAACTTGTGTGCGACGGTGTGCGGGAGATTGTAGAAAATTACGCTGTTGACGGAATTGTTTTCGACGATTACTTTTATCCCTATCCCGTATATGTCACCGAAGATGACGGCACAAAGCACATAGCGGAGTTTGACGACGGCGACACCTATGCCGAATACGGCAAGGATTATGAAGATATCAGCGACTGGCGGCGCTCAAATGTGAACCGACTTGTGAAATCCGTGTATGAAACGGTGAAAGAAGCGGACAGCGGCTGTCTTTTCGGTGTCGCTCCCTTCGGCATATGGAAAAACGGATACGGGGACGAAAGCGGCAGCGAGACGCGGGGCTCGCAGTCATATTACGACATATACTGCGACACTCTCGCCTGGGTAGAGGGCGGATATGTGGATTACATAGCTCCGCAGATATACTGGCGGGATGTGGACAGTGCGGCGCCTTACGACGTGCTGTGCGACTGGTGGGACGCTATGGTAAAGGAGAAAAATACCGGTGTGAAGCTTCTTATAAGTCACGCCGCCTACCGCTACGAGGACGATTGGGAAAACCCGCAGGGGATTATGACGTCTCAGCTTGCCTATGCGTCGGAAAAAGAGACGTACCGCGGCAGTATCTTTTACGGCTACGGCGAAATAGAAAGCAATCTGCACGGCATAACGGACGAGATAAGAGCGTTTTACGGGGGCAAGGAGCCCGACATCTCGCAGGAATAGTCGAACAAGGGGGATTTTTGCCGCAATATTTTGCGCGTAGCATTAAATGTGCGGTTGACTTTGAGTTATAATTGATGTAAAATATATACGGAAGATGAGAAAAACGCAGAGCAGCTTGGAGGCGGAGCAGGGAATGAGCAACGGAAAAAGATTTTGGGATCTTATGCAGCAAACACCTCTTATAGTCGGCTTTCTTGCTCTGGAGGGTCTGGTATCCTATTTCGTTATAATGCTTCTCAGATGGATAGAGGAGCTTATGGGTGCGGTTTCCGGTATGCTCCACACGGCGCTTGTGGGTGTTGACGTGGCACTGGGCATAGTGCTGTGCGTTTTTGCGATGTATATTTATATGCGCCGTCTCGGGGCAAACGATGTTACTTACCTTGAGAGCCGCGGCGCAGACCGCGCATCACTCTCCCCCGATATGGGAAAAGCGGCAATGGCGTTTGCCGTAGGCTTTGCTATTTTCGGCGCGGTGCTGTATCTTTTGGGCGTTGTGGGATGGGAATTTTTCTCCGGTCCCGTGGCATATATGGCGGCGGCGCTGAACTTCCGCTGGGGTACCGGCGAGCCTGACGGTCCCATGCACTTCTGGTGCAGGCTGGTCGGATTTGCCGTATATGCGGCTGCCGTATTCCCCGCAATGCTTCTCGGCTATAAAAAAGGCTTCGAGGAACGCCTCGCGGCGAAAAAAGAAAACGCCGAGGAGAAAGGCTCTGAACTATAATATATCTGCAAAAGATAATCGGGGCTCTGCCCCGCACCACGACAAGTACATGCGAGGCTCTGCCTCGCGCACCGCTTAGTACCTTTTTTGAGAAAAAGGTAC
>JBJDYY010000048.1:0-5560 GCA_051867715.1 Candidatus Avispirillum sp. | reverse complement strand
AACCTTTTTTGAGAAAAAGGTTCTTGGAACTCCAAAAAACTTTTGCCCTGATAAGACAATAACGCAACCCCACGCAGGGGTGCCGCGTATGCGGCAAGCGAGAAAAAGCGAAGAAGAAAGTACACTTTCTTCTTCGCTTTTTCTATCGCTACACGGACGGCAAAGCCGTCCGCCCCTGCGGTAATAAGCAATCTGCTGTTCTCTCTTTCTGTGGGTAGCTGTAAGTCTGCTATCGACACGCTCCCGAGCGTTGCTGTATTTCTATCACGAGACTTGAAACTTAGGCTGACGGGGCAAGCTCTCTCCAATTAGTCGAATGTGTTATGCCCTTGCAACGCAACGGTCTGATGTTCTTCCGTGTCGAGAAGAGGGGAAAGATTCTAAAGAGAGGGGAGAAGATACATCGTCTCCCCTCTCTTTAGCCGGGCGGGAAGGCTCGGAGGGGCTGCTGCCGGGACAGCAGTCCCTTCGAATAATTCTCTCTCCACCTCTGTCAGCTAATAATCAAGTCTGGAATTACGAAAAATCGTATGAAAAGACTCCTGAATTTAATTCTGTCGAAAAGTTTTTGTAACTTGATGTGTTCAAGGGCGAAGTGTGGCGGTATAACGGCATAACGATGCTATGTCAGCTTGTACAGGCGATATTATGATTTCATTTATTTTCTGCTATTATCTGTCACGGAATTCATATCCCTTTTTGCCGGGCCGATTATCAGCTCGCCGTCGGCATCAAATCTTGAACCGTGGCACGGGCAGTCCCATGAATTTTCGTGAGGATTCCACTGAAGCGCGCAGCCCATATGGGGGCACCGCGGGCGCTTGAAGCTGATAAGCCCCGTCAAGGTCTCGCCTAAATTTGAAACCGTTCTTTTTTTCAGGACGCTTCTGTGCGGGGAATACAGACTTTCATATTCGTTCTTTCTGCCGTTTACCATATCGGAAAGTATCATTGCCGACAGCATGGAGCCTGTCATGCCCCATTTGTTGAAACCCGTTGCCACATAGAGCCCGGGCACTGCCTTGGAATACCGCCCTATATACGGCATCCCGTCAAGGGTTATGCAATCCTGCGTTGCCCATTTGTATTTTATTTTCGCATCGGGGTAGCAGCGGGAGATAAGCTCCTCGGCGCTCTCCCATGCGCGGCTTTCCTTTCCCGTGCGGGCAGCGGATCCGCCTACATACAGAGTGCTTCCCATATTGCGAAAAGACAGGCCGCCGCCCTCGCCTATATACATTCCTTCTACATCCTGACAATTCTCTGCGGCTACAAACCAACTGCGCTCCTGATACATTTTCAGAAAATACAGTCCGTATCTGATTATAAAAGGGAAGTGGGTGGCGATTATAATACTGTCGGCGTGTATTACGGCACTGTCCGTGCAGGCTTTGCCCGGTGACACCTTTCTGACGGGAGTGTGCTCGTATACATTAAGCTTTGCGGCGAGCTTTTCCATAAGCTCCGGGGCGTCTATCTGTCCCTGACGGGGAAAGCATACTCCCCCTACGGTGGGAAACGGCAGCGGCAGTTTTTCCTGTATTGGTGCGTCGTAGCCGAGCTGTTTCAGTGCAAGGTGTTCGTCTTCAAGCTTCTGTCTGTTCTTTTCGGAGTATACAAAGCTGGGTACCTCCTCCCACAGAGCATCGTTTTCACTGCACAGACTGCGAAGCCGTTCCATTGCTTCAAGGTTTGAATACAGATATTTTCTCGCACTCTCCTTGCCGATATTTTCCAAAAGACTTGCATAACACAGGCCGTGCTGTGCCGTAACCTTTCCCGTTGTGCTTCCTGATACTCCGCCGCCTGCGCATTCCGCTTCGCAGACTATGCAGTCAGCGCCCTGTCTGCTTATTTCGTATGCGCACAAAAGTCCCGCCATACCTGCGCCTATTACAAGCACATCACAGCGGACATCTCCCGTAAGCTTTTCCGTTTTCATATAAGTTACCGTTCCTTTCACCGCCGGGCGGAGAGAGTTTTGCTTTTTACAATATAATTGTTACCGAAATCGGAGGAATAATCCGAAAAAGCTTATTTTTGTTGATATGTAAAGCAGTCAGTGCGAGAGGAGAATACGGGGCTCCGCCGTGACTCCGCCGGGGCTCTGCCCCGAGCCCCTCAGACTAAGTGCGAGGCTCCGCCTCGCGCACCGCTCAGAACCTTTTTTGAGAAAAAGGTACTAAGAACCCCAAAAAACTTTTAATTAGGTTAAAGAAATCCCCCGCAGGGGTGCCGCGAAGCGGCAAGCGAGTAAAAGCGCGGAAGAAAGTACACTTTCTTTCGCGCTTTTTTCTATCGCTTCACGGACGGCTTTGCCGTCCGCCCCTGCGGTAATGTGCAATATGCTATTCTCTCTTTCTGTGGGAAGCTAACAGTCTGCTATCGACACGCTCATTAGCGTCGCTATATTTCTATCGCGACACTTGAAACTTAGGCTGACGGCGCAGGCTTCTCTCCAATTCGTCGAATGTGTTATGCCCTTTCAACGCAACGATTTGCAGTTGCCAGTGTGTCGAGAGGAGAGGAGAGATTCTAAAGAGAGGAGAGGAGACCCATCTCCTTTCCTCTCTTTAGCCGGGCAGGGTGGCTCGGAGGGACTGCTGACGGGACAGCAGTCCCTTCGAATTTTCCTCTCTATATTTCTATCAGCTAATAATCAAGTCTGAATTCCACAAAGCACTATCAGTTTTGCAAAACTTGCCTTCTGTAAGTAACTTCAAGTCTGCTATCGACACGCTCGTTAGCTTTGCGAAATTTCTGCCACGAAACTTGAAACTTAGGCTAACGGTACAGGCTCCCTTTCACTTCGTCGAATGTGTTATGACCTTGCAACGCAACGCCCTGCAGTTCTGACCTGTCGAGAGGAGAGGAGAGATTCTAAAGAGAGGAGAGGAGATACATCTCCTTTCCTCTCTTTAGCCGGGCAGGGTGGCTCGGAGGGACTGCTGACGGGACAGCAGTCCCTTCGAAAAATCCTCTCTCCACTTCTATCAGCAAATAATCAAATTTGAATTCTACGCAGACAACTGAAAAATCCTATAAACACTTCTCCGATATACGCTGCAAGCGTATATTTACAGATTTGCGCCGTCCTTCGTATACCATCCGTACAAATCGGAGAGATTTTCCTCTTTTACCCTTACTCCGCCGTTTATAAGCATGTCAAGCATATCCTTTTCATCGGCGCTCTTGTTTTCTTTCTTCATAAGCTTTTTGCCGACCGCAAGCTTCATGCACTGCATCATAAAACGGTATACACCGTGCAGCTTTTTCATATCAAAATTTCCCTGAAACATAAAAACGGGAGTTGTGTCGGAAACGCTGTTCTGCTTCCTGATGTCCTGAATCTGTGAGCCGGTTTTGCCCATTCCCACGCCGCACAGAGCGCGGACACCGTAAATCTTTGACGCTTTCCCGAAGCCTTTAACACTTCCTGCCGCAAGCCAGCCCATATATATTATTTCGCTGCCTGAGGGGAGCTTCTTCTCCGCTTCTTTCAGGGAATAGGCGGGAAGTCCCGTCTTCTTTGAAAAAAGCTCTGCGTACTCCTGAGTACTGCCCGTGTTGGAGGTATAAACGATTGCATCCATTGTTAATTCTCTCCTTATCAAAGACTATGCTGCAGCCGTGACCGGCGGCAATATGAACATACTTTCGCCCCGCGGCATAAGGTTTTCGGCGGCGGGGCGGACAAGTGATATATATAAATTATATATACAAATTATTTGTGTATTCCGTTAAAGAACAAGGCAACTGTGCCGGGACCTACATGAGAGCCGGTGACGGGCTCGTACATTACTTTAAGGCACTCTCCCGTAAATCCGCGGCTGCGCAGTTCGTTTTCGAGAAAATCCGCGTCGGCGGCGGAGTCGGCGTGAGCGATGCCCACCTCTGCGGTTTTATCAGCTGTAAGCTCGGCGTATTTATCCGCAAGTGCCGTCAGCGCGGCCTTTCTGCCGCGTGCTTTTCCGCAGGATACGATGCGCCCTTCGGCATCTCCCGTAAGCAGGGGCTTTATTTGCAGAAGTGTGCCGACAACTGCGGCGGCACTGCTTATGCGCCCGCCCGCTTTCAGATATTTCAGATCGTCTACGGTGAAATACTGGCACATGGTATTTCTTTTTTCAAGAAGGCGGTCGAGCACTTCTTCAAAGTCTGCGCCGCCCCGGATCATTCTTGCCGCTTCAAGCACCTGAAGTCCCTCGCCGAGAGAGGCGGCAAGGGTATCCACGGCGGCAATTTTTCGCTCGGGGTACTTATCCTTTAATTCACCCGCGGCAAATGACGCCGCCTGTGCGGTTCCGCTGATGCCTCCGGACATACCCACATACAGCACATCGTCGCCGACGCTGAGAGCTTTTTCAAAAGCCTCGGTAAAATCCGCAGCGTTTACCATGGAGGTCTTTACGGCGGAGCCTTGGCGCATTGCCTCGTAGAAGCTTTCGCCGTTGAAGTCGCCGCTTGGGTGCTGAGGCAGACTTTCACCGTTTACCGTATAGGTAAAGGGGACTACGGCAACGGAGTATTTATCCGTAAGGCTTACGGGGAGATTCGCTGAGGTGTCTGTGAAAAGCTTTATCATAGATTTCTCCTTTTGACACATTTTGCCGCCGCTTTGCGGCCGCGGGGGCACGAAAACACGGAAACTCCGGCCAACTCAAAGCTGATCTGCGATGTCCAGTATCAGGCGCTCCGTCTTTTCCCATCCGAGGCAGGGGTCGGTAATGGACTTGCCATAGGTCATGCAGTCGCTGATCTTCTGGTTTCCGTCCTCTATATAGCTTTCAATCATAAGTCCTTTTACAAGAGAGCGGATATCGCTGTTGTGCCTACGGGAATGAAGCACCTCGCCCGCTATGCGCACCTGCTCAAGGTATGCTTTGCCGGAATTGGCATGGTTGGTGTCGATAACGGCGGCGGGATTTTTCAGCTCGGTCTGAGCGTATGCATCGCAAAGACGGGCAAGATCCTCGTAGTGGTAGTTGGGCAGGTTTCTGCCGTGCTTATCCGTATAGCCCCTAAGGATTGCGTGGGTCAAATCGTTGCCCTTTGTGCGCACCTCCCAGCCTCTGTATATGAACATATGAGGATGCTGTGCGGCGGTGATTGAGTTCATCATAACGGAGATGTCGCCGCCTGTGGGGTTTTTCATGCCTACGGGGATGTCTATGCCGCTGGAAACAAGTCTGTGCTGCTGGTTTTCAACGCTTCTGGCGCCTACCGCCACATAGGAAAGCAGGTCGTCAAGATATCTGTAATTTTCGGGATACAGCATTTCGTCGGCGCAGGTAAGCCCTGTCTGCTCTATTGCTTTGGCGTGAAGCTGTCTTATGGCAATGATGCCCTCTATAAGGTCGGGAGCCTTGCTGGGGTCGGGCTGATGAAGCATGCCCTTATAGCCGTCGCCGGTGGTGCGGGGTTTATTTGTATATATGCGGGGGATGATTATAAGCTTATCCGCCGTTTTGTCCTGCATGGTGCGCAGGCGGGAGATATAGTCAAGCACCGCTTCCTCGTTATCCGCGGAGCAGGGACCGATTATGAGAAGAAATTTATC
>JBJDYY010000047.1:0-5593 GCA_051867715.1 Candidatus Avispirillum sp. | reverse complement strand
CATTATGACCTCGGTGTGGTCGCTGCCGATATAGTCCGCCACCTGACGCGCGTATTTAAGGTCAATGGCGTCGCCCTCCATACCGATTGCAAAGGTGCGTATGGGCTTTTTGCTCTTTTTGGCGGCAACCGCGCAGACAAGAGATGAGTCAAGTCCGCCTGAAAGCAGAAAGCCTACCTTGGCGTCTGCCACAAGCCGCTTTTCAATGCCTGCCGTAAGCTTCTCCCGGATGTTTTTGCATATGGTCTCCACATCGTCGTATATAACGGTTTTCGGCGTAGCAATGTCCTCATAGCAGACAAACTCTCCGTCCTTCCAGTAGTGTCCGGGAGGGAAGGGCATAACCTTTTTGCAAAGCCCCACAAGGTTTTTCGCTTCGCTTGCGAAAACGATAACACCCGCTTCGTCATAGCCGTAGTAAAGGGGGCGTATGCCGATGGGGTCTCTTGCGGCAATAAACTTGCCCTCTTTGCCGTCGTAGATGATAAGCGCAAATTCCGCGTCAAGCATGGAAAACATATCCGTGCCGTATTCGCGGTACATGGGCAGAAGTATTTCGCAGTCGGAGCCGCTTTTGAAAGTGTATTTTTCGCAAAGAGACGCTTTCAGCTTTTCATATCTGTAAATTTCTCCGTTGCAGACTACATAGTCCCCGTCAAGGGAGAAGGGCTGCATACCCTCGGGAGTCAGTCCCATAATGGCAAGACGGTGAAAGGCAAGGAGCCCGTCGCCGGTGTCCACGACGCGGCTGTCGTCGGGACCTCTGGATACGGTCATATCAAAACCCTTCTTAAAATCGGAAAAGGCGGCACACGGTCCGCAATAACCCATAATTGAACACATAAATTCATTCCTCCGTAATATCAGCATTCAATAGGGCAAGTGCTGTAACTCGCTGTGCCACCTATCTTTTGTCTCTTTCGGCATCTGTCAATGCCTCACCGGGTAACGGTCGGCTTTTCCGGCTCACCTACTCGGAGCACGCTCCTTTGGGCTCGCGGCTCGCGCAGTGTTATTCACGGGGGCTTTTCCGTATGGCTCTCACCGTCCCATACTCGCTGTGGGTAAGTCACCCCGCTACTTCTCTGCGCTCAATCGCCTTTAGATTTTTGTATTTGTTTTTATCCGGCTATTCCACGTCCTGAAGGGCGTCGTAGCCTTCTTCGCCGGTACGCACCTTGACAACGTTTTCAACATCGTAAACGAATATTTTTCCGTCGCCTATGTGACCGGTATACAGAACTTTTTTGGCTGTGTCTATAACACACTGAACAGGTATTTTGCTGACAACGATCTCGACCTGAACCTTCGGCAAAAGGTTAGTTTCAACCGGCACGCCGCGGTAATACTCTGGTCTGCCGCCCTGCACGCCGCAGCCGAGAACATGAGAAACCGTCATACCCGTAATGCCCAGCTTGCTCATGGCGCTCTTCAGCGCGTCGAAGCGTGCTTCCTTGCAGATTATTTCTACCTTTGTAATCTTGGGCACACCGTCTGCCGCAAAGGAGGGTACTTTCTTCACGGGGATTGCCTCTGCCGCGGGAATATCGCCCTCTGTCACCGTTATGCTTTCGTCATCGGGAACAAATGAGGAATACTTGTCAACGGCGGGAACAAAATCGGGATATGCGCTGGGCAGACCGTGCTCCGTAATATCGAGACCGGTGATCTCCTCCTCGGCAGTTGTGCGCAGACCGTGGAACTTCTTAATCAGAGCAAAGGTGATTGCCATAAAGACTGCTGCGTAAGCCGCCACGCTGACTACTCCCAGAGCCTGTATACCAAGCTGCTTGAAGGAGCCTGTATAGAACAGTCCTTTGAGACCTGCGGGAGCGTCGGGATTTGCCAGAAGACCTACGGCAATTGTGCCCCATACGCCGTTTGCCATATGAACGCCTACGGCGCCTACGGGGTCGTCGATGTGAAGCTTCAGATCAAGCACTTCCACCACGGCTACCACCAGCAGACCGGAAACCAGACCTACTGCTGCGGAGCCTATGGCGTCAAGAGCGTCACAGCCTGCCGTAATTCCCACAAGACCTGCAAGCGAAGCGTTGAGACACATGGAAACATCGGGCTTGCCGTTCTTTATCCAGGTGAATAACATAGTGGTAACTGTTGCCACAGAGGGGGCTACCGTTGTGGTAAGGAACACGGAAGCCAGCTCGGAAGCGCTTGTGGCTGCGGCTCCGTTGAAGCCGTACCAGCCGAGCCAGAGAATGAACACACCCAAAGCTCCCAGAGTTATGGAGTGACCGGGAATGGCGTTTACCTTTGTAACCTTACCGCTTTTGTCCTTGACATACTTTCCGATACGGGGACCTAAGAATATTGCGCCGATAAGCGCCGCAATTCCGCCTACCATATGGATAGCGCAGGAGCCTGCGTAATCGTGGAAGCCCAGCTTTGAGAGCCAGCCGCCGCCCCATATCCAGTGAGCCTGAACGGGATAGACCACAAGAGATATAACAGCGGAATAAATGCAGTAAGCCGAGAACTTTGTGCGCTCCGCCATGGCGCCGGACACTATTGTGGCGGTGGTGGCGCAGAACACAAGGTTGAATACGAAGGTGGAGGCGCCCGTAAAGCTGCCGTCGGCGGGACTTGCGATAAACTCCTTAAAGTTTGTAAACAGATCAAGGTTTGGAATACCGATAAGTCCGAACAGGGCGTCCTCACCCATCATAAGCGTATATCCCAGGAGTGAAAAGACCACGGTACCGATGCAGAAATCCATAAGGTTTTTCATTATGATATTTCCTGCGTTTTTGGCTCTGGTAAAGCCTGTTTCCACCATTGCAAATCCGGCCTGCATCCAGAACACCAACGCTGCGCCTATCAAAAACCAGAATTCTACTGTCATAGTCCGTCACTCCTTTTTTATTTAATTTTCAGATTATTTTACGCCGAACAAAAGCTTGTCGTAAGTGGGGAAGGGCCAATACTCTTCCGCCGTAATTGTCTCTGCCTCGTCGCATACCACCCGAAGCTCTGCCATCTTCTGCAGAATGTCGTCGCGGATCATGAACGCTTCCTCGGTAACGTCTGCCGCCGTCTGGAGACGGATAACAGCGCTTTCAAGCTTTGCGGTAGCCGCGTCTATCTCATCGGTAAGACCGGAAAGTCTTGCGATGGTGTTCTTCTCGTAGCTTGCGGAAATACCGGGAACAGCCGCGGTCTTTGCCGCAAGAGCGTCGGCAAGGGACTTTGTATATGCCACTACTGCGGGAAGAATCTCCTTCTTCGCCATATCCACCATGGTCAGAGCCTCAATGTTGACGGTCTTGCAGTAGTTGTCAAGAGTGATTTCGTAACGGGAGCGGATTTCAGCCTCGGAGAAAATGCGGTGTGAGGTCAGCATATCTATATTCTTCTTGTCAAGAAGAGTAGGCAGAGCGTCCGGAGTAGTGCGCAGGTTGAGAAGTCCTCTTTCCTCGGTAGCTTCCTTGATCCACGCGTCGTCGTAGCCGTTGCCGTTGAAGATGATGCGCTTGTGATCCTTGATTGTCTTTTTAATCATATCGTGCAGCGCGGTCTCGAAGTCGTCGGCGGCTTCAAGCCTGTCTGCGTAAATTTTCAGGGACTCTGCAACAGATGCGTTCAGCATAATGTTTGCGCAGGCGATACTGTTGGAGGAGCCCAGCATACGGAACTCGAACTTGTTGCCCGTAAATGCGAAAGGAGAAGTACGGTTGCGGTCGGTGGTGTCACGGGTGAAGCGGGGAAGAACATGTACGCCCAGCTTCATTACCGTCTTTTCCGCCGCATTGTAGGGGGTATCGTTTTCGATAGCGTCAAGCACAGCGGTCAGCTCGTCGCCCAGGAACATGGAAATTACTGCCGGAGGAGCCTCGTTAGCGCCCAGACGGTGATCATTTCCTGCGGTTGCCACGGAAAGACGGAGCAGATCCTGATAATCGTCAACCGCTTTGATTACCGCGCACAGGAACAGCAGGAACTGAGCGTTTTCGTAAGGCGTCTCGCCGGGGGTAAGAAGGTTTACGCCCGTATCGGTTGCCATGGACCAGTTGTTATGCTTGCCGCTGCCGTTGACTCCCGCAAAGGGCTTCTCGTGAAGCAGGCATACAAGTCCGTGGCGAGCCGCCACCTTCTGCATGATCTCCATGGTGAGCTGGTTGTGGTCGGTGGCAATGTTTGTGGTGGAGTAAATGGGAGCAAGCTCATGCTGTGCGGGAGCAACCTCGTTGTGCTCGGTTTTAGCCAGAATGCCCAGCTTCCACAACTCCTCGTTAAGGTCTGCCATGTACGCCGCAACTCTGGGCTTTATAACGCCGAAGTAATGATCGTCAAGCTCCTGACCCTTGGGAGGCTTT
Organism: Candidatus Avispirillum sp.; assembly: GCA_051867715.1. GTDB lineage: Bacteria > Bacillota > Clostridia > Oscillospirales > CAG-272 > Avispirillum. The sequence goes on along the minus strand of JBJDYY010000047.1, from coordinate 1,259 downwards.
GCACCGAAAAGGGTGCGTCCCGTAAACATAAGGTCCTTGCGCTTTTCGTACATTTCACGGTCAACAAGGAAGTATTCCTGCTCGGGACCGACGGAGGTGCGCACGCACTTTACATCGGTGTTGCCGAACAGTCTCAGTATGCGAAGCGCCTGCTTGTTCAGCGCTTCCATGGAGCGCAGCAGGGGAGTTTTCTTGTCCAGCGCTTCTCCGCCGTAGGAGCAGAAAGCGGTGGGAATGCAAAGGGTTTTATCCTTTATGAATGCGTAGGAGGTGGGGTCCCATGCGGTGTAGCCTCTTGCCTCAAAGGTGGCGCGAAGTCCGCCGGAGGGGAAGGAGGAAGCGTCGGGCTCGCCCTTAATAAGCTCTTTGCCGGAAAACTCCATAATCACTCTGCCGTCGGAGGCGGGGGAGATGAAGCTGTCATGCTTTTCGGCGGTTATTCCGGTAAGAGGCTGGAACCAATGTGTAAAGTGAGTGGCACCGTGCGCGACCGCCCAGTCTTTCATGGCTGCCGCAACGGCGTTTGCCACATCGTTATTAAGTCTTGCGCCCTCGTCAATGGTTTTCTTCAGCGAATTGTAAACCTTGGCGGAAAGCGTTGCTTTCATTACTCTGTCGTCAAAGACGAGGCTTCCGAAGTAATCGGGTACAGTGTTCATCGTATACACTCCTTTTTATTTGAAGCGGGGAAAGCCTCCCGGCGCTTCGGGAATTTGAAAAAAAGAAAAGGCGTCAAAGAGTTTGCACTCTAAGACGCCGTTGCCTTTATGGTGACATTATACTCCCGATTTTTGTTTTGTCAACCCTTTTTTACAAAAAAATCGAAAAAATTCCTTCTTGTCTACATTATAAAACCGAACATCGTTGTAAATAGCGTGAAAAATCTGTGACTTATGACTTGTACGGTATGGGATATGATTATCAGCAATATAAATATAAGAAAAGATTAAAAAGGACTGCTGATACATAGCATAAATTTCAGAAATTATCTCCCCGTTTTGCCGAAAAAGAGCCCAAAGACCGTTTGCGGAAATTCCGTCGACAAAAAAAGACACGCATTTTGAGCGATTTTTGCTCATTTTTGCCTGTTTTTCGCCCTGCAATTTTTCGGGAGTTTTGTCGATAAATTCATAAAAATTCAAAATCAATGTATAAATATACAAATTCAGACTTGATTATTTGCTAATAGAAATGAGGAGAGGAATTTTCGAAGGGACTGCTGTCCCGTCAGCAGCCCCTCCGAGCCACCCCGACCGGCT
>JBJDYY010000046.1:0-5606 GCA_051867715.1 Candidatus Avispirillum sp. | reverse complement strand
GTAGGAAGTTTCAAAAGCTTATAGCTTCGCTCAACCATTTCATCCCCCGCGGAATTCTCAATTGTCAAAACCCCGGCGCGCCCCGTGTCCGTACGCAGAAGACCGCATTCTTCAAGTCTGCGCTTCATTTCAGCGGCGGTGCCGCGGCTGCCGTCAATAATCCGAATATCACCATCACCCCGTCCCGCAAGAAACTCCCGCAAATGAGGACGCAGAAACGGATAATGGGTACATCCGAGAACGACCGTCTCCGTGTTATCAGTAATATAAGGGCTGAGATGCTCACGAAAGTACCCGTCTAAAACGTCACCGTCAAGCTCACCTTTTTCAACGAATTCCATAAGCCCTCCGCAGGGCACCGTAACTATGTCTGCAAGCTTTTCGTACCGTGCAATAAGCTGACGGAACTTCTCCTGCCTGATTGCCATGGGGGTAGCCATAACGATTATTCTCCCGCCTCGGCTCATTTCATAAGCAGGCTTTACGGCGGGTTCAATCCCCACTATGGGCATTTTAGGGTATACGCGTCTGAGTTCCCTTACAGCGGCGGCTGTGGCGGTATTGCAAGCAACAACAAGGCCTTTTATCCCCTGTTCCATCAATTTTTCCGTTACAGAAAAAGTAAGCCGCTTAATTTCCTCGGTGCTTTTTTCACCGTAGGGCGCGTTGGCGGAGTCTCCGTAATATATAAAGTCCTCATAAGGCAGAAGCTTCAGCTCCTCCTTGAGAACGCTGAGCCCTCCCAAACCGGAATCCATAAATCCGATAGGCAGGCACCGTATTTCCGAAATATCCATTACTGCTTTGTTCATTTTTATATTCCCGTCCTGACGCAATCCGAATTCTTTATAAAAAAAAGCCGCGTCGGAAAATACTGAAAAATTACATTACAATTATATATTAAGCGCCCCGTATTGTCAACCGAAAAGCCATGGGAAAATAAATAAGCCGCTATTGAATTATCACGAAAACCGTGATAAAATCATTATACATAATAAATAACGAAAAAACGGTGAGCAAAATGACAAAAGCCGAACTTATTGAGCTTGTCCGAGAGAATTTCTCCGTGGAGCCGGACTATCCCTTTGAAAATGACAGTGATACCGCCGTACTGCGCCATAACGTCGGCGGCAAATGGTTCGGTATTGTTATGAATGTTCCCAAAAATCGGCTCGGACTGAACTGCGCACAACCCGCCGATATACTGAATGTGAAATGCGACCCGGAGGTAGGCGCTTCCTTTGTGGACAATTCAGTATTCTTTCCGGCGTATCATATGAATAAGCGCCATTGGCTGTCTGTACTCCTTGAAAAAGCAAATCGTGAGGATATAATATTTCTGCTGAATATCAGCTACGACCTGACACGCACCCGCAGAAAAAAGTAGATTTATAACATCCTCTCTGAAATACAGGCAGTAAAAGACATCCGCCGAAAGCCGAAGGCTTTGGCGGATGTCTTTTATGTTTCAGATAATTATTTGCCGAAGTATCTCTTAAGCAGACCTGCAAATGCCTTGCCGTGTCTTGCCTCGTCCTTAGCCATCTCATGCACGGTGTCATGAATAGCGTCAAGGTTAAGCTGCTTTGCCATCTTAGCAAGCTCGAACTTGCCGGCGGTAGCGCCGTTTTCAGCTTCAACTCTGACCTTGAGGTTTTCCTCGGTAGACTCGCTTACGCACTCACCCAGAAGCTCTGCAAACTTTGCAGCATGCTCTGCCTCTTCAAAAGCAGCGGTCTTCCAGTACTCGGCGATTTCGGGATAACCCTCGCGTGCAGCTGCACGGGACATAGCGAGGTACATACCGACCTCGGTGCACTCACCGTTAAAGTTAGCGCGCAGACCGTCAATGATCTCAGCAGGAGCGTCCTTAGCAATACCGATAACATGCTCGCAAGCCCAGGTCATCTCAGTCTCGGTAATCTCAACGAACTTTTCTCCGGGAGCCTTGCACAGGGGGCACTGAGCAGGTCTTTCATCGGACTCAACGATCTCTCCGCAAATGAGACATCTCCACTTTTTCATAACAAATTCCTCCGTTTATGTAAAAAATATCAATTTTTTGCGGTATAAGCCTAAGCTGCAACCGTAATTAAATTATAACAAAGACTTTTGTCAAAATCAATAGTTTGCAATGAAATTTCGCTTCATAAATATTTGTAAATAAATAAGACAATATTCACCTGTACCGTATATTCCGGACTGAATAAACTCGGAATACCGCCTGTTTCCGGTGCTGTACTATTCTGACACATATATAAAAAGCGTTACTATATGCAAATATGCAAAAAGCGGGTCGCATAAAGCGACCCGCTTAGTTTTGCATTTAACCGTAACAGTTATGACTGTTATCAGTCCAAACTGTTATAAACAATCGTATTAAATCAGTGCTCTTTTCTTCTGCTTCTTACGATAACAACAGCAACTGCGCCGACGGCGGCAACTGCAAGAGCGATGATGATGAAGATCATGTTATCACCGGTCTGGCTGTTTCCGGGCTTCTTGTTGGTATCGTCGGTAGTTGTTTCGCCGCCCTCAGCGGTCTTGTCAGCCTTGTAGGTAAATACGATCTCGTTGCCCTCAGCCTCAAGAACGATAGTCTTTTCAGCTTCGTCAACAGTATAACCCTTAATCTCGATAGCCTTTTCGGTTACCTCGGAAGCCATGGTCTGACCGGTAACAACCTTAGCGTCAGCAAGCTCCTTACCGTTCTCATCAACATACTTAACGGTATATGTAATGTCGGTGTTAGCGGTATATACATAGCGGATGTAGTTGCCGTCTTCGCCGAGCTCGATCTCGAGCTTCTCGGTTCCCTCAACTACGGTGTATCCGGGAATCTCGGGGATATCGGGCTGGAATACTTCGCCCTTGTAAAGACCGTCGTAATCAAACTGAGCGATAATAGCGTCTGCTTCGGGATCATCAGTCTCAATTACGCAAACAACGCTTGCACCCACAGTCAGTCTGGGTCTTACGGTATCCTGAAGAACTTCCCCACATCTCTCGCAGACTATCTTCAGACGACCGTCTGCATCGTATGTGGGCTGAGTATTGATCTCAACGAATGGCTTGTGATCGAGAGCATCGGGATAGGACTCGTCAAGAAGCGCACCGCACCTTGAGCAGTTTACGGTAGTGTGACCTGCTTCGGTACAGGTAGGAGGAGTTACTACAACGGGAGCTGCAGGCAGATGTCCGAGAGGATCGCCTTCGGTTGCGCCGCAAGTCTCACATGTCTTGGGCTCGGTGCAGGTAGCGTCCTTCCATGCGTGACCGTTAGGATCGGTATAATCGTCTTTCTTAGTCTCGTGGCATACGGAGCACTCGTAATCGGTCCAGCCTTTTTCGGTACAGGTAGGCTCATGAGTATCACCTGCGACCCAATCGTGTCCGTCAGACGGAATGGTCTCGGAAGAGAGCAGGGCATCGCATACAGAACAGTATACGGTGGAGCTTCCGTCTTCGGTACAGGTAGGCTCTACAATCACGGGCTCGCCGGGAGTATGAGGAACAGTATCCTTGGATACGATGTCTCTCTTATCTACATCTCCGCAGTACTTACAAATGTAAGGAGTATATCCGTCCTCAGCACAGGTTGCGGGAACGGGAGTACCTGCCTCGTATTCATGCTTGCCGGTTGCAGGCTCAATGTCTCTCTTCTCGGTTTCATGACATACGGAGCACTCGTAAACGGTGTAACCGTCATCCTTACAAGTAGGAGCAACGGTTTCGCCCTTTACCCACTTATGTCCCTCAGTCGGAATAGGCTCGGAGCTTACAACAGCGCCGCACACATCGCAGACCTGCTGCTTTGCACCGTCTTCGGTACAGGTTGCGGGAATGATATTTTCATGAGTGGTAGGATGCTCACAAACAGGCTCAACGATGGTACAGGTGTAATCGTACACATCAACGGGCTCTACGCAATAGATGGGAGGATTATGGCTCTCATCAACGACAGCCTGGTCACCTTCGCAGTGAGCAAGCTTCAACTCAAGCTTGTCGCCCACCTTAGCGCCTTCGGGAACTTTGAAAGTAACGGTAAAGAATGTACCGCCGAGCTTAGTGCAGTTTCCGCCTTCGCCTTCATCGTTAGGAACACTGAATCCGATAATGGAATTCATGCCTGCAACTTCGGCAGTCTTACCGAAATACTCAAATGCTTCGTTGCTGGGGTAAACCTCAGCACTCTGAATGTTGAATGTCATTTCGCTGTCATCGGGGAACATATTACCGTTCTTGATGCCTGCGCCGGTACCGCTCTCGACATCGAAATCAACTTCCCATGCAGGATCGTAAGCGACCATAGCTCTGAAACACCAAACACCGGTAACATTACCGTCAATACGGATCTGAACATCAACAGTCTCGGTGCCCAACTCAATTTCTGCAGGACCTGCAGCAAACAGAGAGAAGTTTTCGTATGTACCCAGATAGGGGTCTTCCTGAACTGTTGCGGTGCAAACTTTTCCGCCTGCATCAACTGCAACATCGTCGCCGTCTACATTCTGAGCGGTCTTTACAGCAATACCGTAGGAAAGAGCAGTGCCGACAGCAGCGTCGCCGCTGGCAGTAAACATTGCAGTAAACAACTTGCCGTTTGCATCGGTGTTGTCGCCATCGGCAGTAGTAAGATCGACAATAAGAGCTTTGTAATTGGTAGGATCAAGTCCGAGACCGGATATCAGGGATTTAACCTTTGCATTAGTAGCGTTCATAACGCTACCGACACCGCAGTTTTCCTGATCATATACGGTTCCCGTAAAATCAATGTCTACGGATGAGATATCTGCGGTCTTAAAGAACACAACAACCTCAAGAGTAGCTATGCCGGGGTTATCGGCAATTGTAATTTCGCTCTCGAACGAAGTATCTCCGTACACAGGAGCCGCGTCCGTAGCGGAGAACTTCGCGCCGCCTGCCACATTAGCTGTAAATGCAGGAATCATACAGCCTACCAGCATGGCAACCAGAAGAACGTAGGAAAGGATTTTCTTCATGATTTAACCTCCAAGTTAAATTTCTACGCTTAAAGTATAACGCACGCAATGTTAATTGTCAAGTAAAAAAACAAAAACTGCTCAGATATTTTTGTGAATTTTTTCGGTTTTTCAGTCACCGTCGTTACGCCGGCGACAATTATTGCCTTTTTGTGACAACAAAGTTATAATCCGCTCCGCTGCCTGCTTTTCAGCGCTTTCAAATGATCCTGTATTCGACACAAGCGCATCCGAATTATGTCAGTTGCTTTTACGTTGCGTTATATTGTAAATATGCACATATAAATATGAAAGTTTTCGTAAGCAAACGGGCAAAGCATTTGACATCAGTATACTTTTTTGATATAAGAAACGCCGTCGGTACAGTATTCTCCGTCAAATATCTGTTTCTTCGTTAAACTCTCTCAAAGTCTCACGGCAAAGCATATCCAGAATTTCCGGCGCCCTGCCGCCCACATTCACACCGTCTACGGAATAAGCACCGCGGCAAAGACAGCTTGAGCTTGATACGATGACCTCGTCGGCATCCATCATTTCCGACACCGTAAAAGGAGTCTCGTCCACGGGGATTCCCTTTTCCCTGCAAATATTTATAAGATGCGC
>JBJDYY010000045.1:0-5693 GCA_051867715.1 Candidatus Avispirillum sp. | reverse complement strand
AAATATCATGCGACAATATTATATTATGATATTTCGTTGTAATTGTGCTGTTCCGCCGCAAAGTCACATAAAAAGCACTCTAAAGCTTAACGCACGGTGTCTGAATTTAATCGTTTTGCACTCTCTTTAAATAGAAAGCCCTGCTTATTTCGGCAGGGCTTTCTTTCATGCGGTTATCTTACATCACAATAAATGTGCAGCTTGCGGGCAGAAATTCCGCCGTTCCCGCAGACACCGGCACCGGGGACATATCAGGAAGACTGCCGTCTTCATTAAGTCTCAGCTCTTTACCGTTCAGACGCATAACGGGAGAACGGAGACTGCCCGCGCTGAGAGTGTATATCTGCGCATCGCGTACAAGCTCTGCGGTCAGTGTATCGGACAGGGAATTGTTTATGACAAGATACGCTGCTCCGTCCTTGCCGTCGCGCCTTGAATGACAGTAAATATGAGCGCCCTCTCTGCCGGGGTCGGAGCAGTCGTAAACGGCGGTTCCCATCAGCCTGTTCCATAGCAGGACGGCAAAGTAATTGGGACGTGCATCAAAGCTTCCGTGCTGCAAAAATCCGTAATCCGAGGATGCCAGAGTGTTATGGAAAATTACGCCGTCGGTAAGTCTTGAAAAGCTGCCGAGCTCATTCAGCGTGCGAAAAACATCAAGATATGTGGACGCCCATGTGTTTCCTCCGCCGCCCGCGTCGCCCGACTCGGTCACCCACATGGGAGCGCCGGGAGCGTATTTGTCACGCAAAGCCATCTGACGCTTTGCAGTATCGGGAGCAACTGCAAGATAAGCTTCGGTATGAGCTGCCGAGCCGTCCCAATGTGCTTCGGGCACCATTGCTTCTCCGCGCTCGGAAATGCCGTTGTAGCAATGATAGCTGAAAACATCCAAAGGCACCTTTGCTCCGGCCATCAGACCGTCTGCAAGACAGAAGCCGATGCTGCCTTTTTTGCCGCTCATTGCCTCAAGAAGCCTGTCGGCTGTTTTGCTTCCGATGGAGTCCGTGTTGCAGGGGCCGACTACGAGACAGTCGGGATAGTTTTCCCGTACCCAGCTGTTGAAAATATCCTGGTCGCGCACATAGTCCGATGAAGTATAGCCTTTAGGCGCTCCCGATATTTCAAGCATATTGGGCTCGTTCATAAATTCCGCGGCGTCTATATCCACCCCGTAATCGTGGCTGAAGCCGAAAATTTTCTTTGCCTGCGTAAGGTCAAGAGGACCTCCGTCCGGATGGTCGCCCTCACAGTTGCTGACGGAAATAAGCAGCTTGCCGCCCACCGCTTTTACAAAGTCAAGCACTCCTGTCCACTGACTGCGCGTCAGCACGCTTGCATATCCCTTCGGGGGCTTTCCGCCGGTAGTATCTTCAAAATCGTAATATGTTTTTGTTGCCCAGGAGCCTGAGACCCGTATCCATGCGCTGCCCAGAGCGCGTGCGGCATTTCTCAGCTTTTCGCTGTACAGGTCGATGGGAGGAAAGTACTGCATAAGCTCCGTCATAGCGGTAAAATCGCCTATCTTTCCGGAAAACTCAAACCTTTCGGTACCCTCAACCTGAGCGGGGGTATATGCTTTCCAGAATGTTCCTCCCGTGACCTCGGTCATCTCTATGTTATAGGATACAAGCCTTTCGTCAACGGTGCGTATTTTTCTGATGCTGTCGGGGTCAAGTCTTATTCTTTCAGCCATTGCTTTCTCCCTCTTTCGTCTTTTGATCTGCCTGCTTCTCGGCTTTTCCGCTTTTCACGGCGCTTACAATTATTGTTACAATGTCGATTACTGCTTCAACTATAAGCGAAATCCCTATGAACAGCCACAGAACGGCGGTGGAGGTGAAAGGGTTTGACAGTATGACGACTGCGCAGATTATTGAAACTGCGGCGCTGATTGCCGCAAGAAACCATTTTTTTCTTTTTATTCTGATAATATCGACGGTCCATTGCACCTTCCACAGACCGCTTATGAGAACCGCAATACCGTAAAGCACGGTGAGTATGGGGAAGGTGACTATAAACCAGCGGAATTTGAAGATACAGAAAACTCCTGACACAAGGGCAAGCAGCCCCCAGAGCAGCTTTTGGCTTTTTGCGGCTTCAAAGGCGGGTGCGCGGAAGTATTTAACTATATTTACAATACCCGCTGCCAAAAGAAGTATTCCCACGGCTATTATGATAACCGATGTAAAGGCGGTGGGATTTACAAGCAGCAGAACACCCACAAGTATTTCCGCAATACTGAGTATTAAGGAGCCGGTCTGGCCTTTTAGTTTTTTCATATAACGCTTTCTCCTTTGTTTTTGATATACTTGATTTCTTGACAATTTAAGCCTCTTATGATATTATAATATACAAATGTCGCACTTGCAACAATCAGTTTTATAACACTTGATACAAATGCGACAGAACAGGCGAAAACGCCGCGCAAAGCGCAAATTTATATATAAATTCGATTATTTAGGAGGCAAGGGATGGTAACATCGGGAAAAGACAATCAGCGCGTGGCTCTTACGAAGCGGCTTCTGCGTGAGGGGCTGATGAGGCTTCTTGAAAAAAAGCCGCTGCAAAAGATAAGTATCTGTGAGCTTTGCCAGGAGTCGGGAATCAACAGAGCCACCTTTTACCGTCATTTTGACGCACCCGCCGATGTATTGAAGGATGTGGGACGGGAAATGTACCGAAGCCTCAGGGCAGGACTTAAGCAGCCGCAGTCCGAGAAAGATTTTGAAGCATATTTTGAGTCTATATGCGTTTATGTATACGAAAACGCTGATGTTATACGCATTTTGCTTCATAATGTTACGGATGAGGAGGTACTGGAGTCCATCAAAGAGCTGAACCGGGTTGTTATAAACGAATATACGAATATCTCCCGCCTGTCGGATTTGGACCGCGAATCCCGGGAGCTTATGGCAAGCTATTTCGGCGGCGGCGGATATTTTCTCATGAGGGAATGGATAACGACGGGCATGAAAAAAACGCCCGGAGAGATAGCCTCTCTCATATGGCGTTTTATAGATAAAGACTGCTATGCCGCCGTAGTTGCGGCAAGGATATAGAGAAAAATCAGTTAACACAGCGGTAGAAGTCAAGAAGTTTACAAATAATTGTGATGCCCAAAAACGGAGAGTGAATGAAAAAGGAGAATGATATGACAGAAACTGATAAAAAAAGAGAAGCAAAAGCTTTTGCTGATTATTGGAAAGATAAGGGCTATGAAAAAGGAGAAAGCCAACCGTTTTGGCTATCTCTTCTTCGTGATGTACTCGGCGTTGAGCACCCGGAGCAGTTTATTTCATTTGAAGATCAGATTCATATTGACAAGGCTAACGGATTCATTGACGGCACAATTTCGTCAACACATGTCCTGATTGAACAAAAAGGTGCAAATAAAGATCTTCGTAAACCAATCAAGCAGTCCGATGGAACATTATTAAATCCATTTCAGCAGGCAAAGCGCTATGCGGCAGAGCTCCCATATTCGCAGCGACCTCGTTGGATCATTACCTGTAACTTTGAGGAATTTCTGATTTACGATATGGAGAAGCCCACAGGTGAGCCGGAAAGCATTCTGTTGAAGGATTTGCCGAAGGAATACTATCGTCTGCAATTCCTTGTTGAAGAAAAGAGCGAACTTTTGCACCGTGAGGAGCAGATTTCCATTCAGGCAGGCGAGCTTGTCGGGAAGCTATATGATGCTATTTTGGGGCAGTACATACACCCCGATGATAAAGCATCGCTTCACAGCCTGAATATCCTTTGTGTTCGTCTTGTATTTTGCTTGTATGCGGAAGATGCAGGTATTTTCGGCGGACACCTGAAATTCCATAACTATGTCAAGAACTTTGCCCCCAAGGACGTGCGCCGTGCTCTGATCGACCTTTTCAAAGTGCTGGATACAAAGACAGACGAGCGCGATCCATACATGGACGAACAGCTGGCGGCGTTTCCGTATGTAAACGGCGGCCTTTTCGCAGACGAAAACATAGAGATACCTAACTTTACACAGGAAATAGTTGACCTTCTCCTGCACAATGCAAGTGAAGATTTCGATTGGTCTCAGATAAGCCCTACTATTTTCGGCGCGGTGTTTGAGTCGACCCTGAACCCCGAAACACGGCGCAGCGGCGGTATGCACTATACTTCTATCGAAAACATTCACAAGGTCATTGACCCTTTGTTTCTTGACGAATTGCGTGAAGAATTTGACGAAATCAGAGCTTTGAAAGTGCCGAAGATACTCAAAGACAGAGCCTACGCCTTTTGCCAGAAGCTCTCAAAACTGACATTTTTCGATCCTGCCTGCGGTTCGGGAAACTTCTTGACCGAAACCTATATTTCACTTCGCCGTTTGGAGAACGAAGCACTCCGACTTATATATCAGGATCAAATGGTTTTGGATACGGGTGATGTCATTCAGGTGTCTATTGGACAGTTCTACGGTATTGAAATCAACGACTTTGCCGTAACTGTTGCAAAAACAGCGCTTTGGATTGCCGAGTCGCAGATGATGAAAGAAACTGAGGACATATTGTCTGCTAATTTCGACTTCCTGCCGCTGAAATCCTATGCAAGCATTGTGGAGGGCAACGCCCTGCGTGTTGATTGGGAGAGCGTTGTGCCGAAGGATAAGCTCAACTACATAATGGGAAATCCGCCGTTTATTGGTCAGGCTATGCGAACCAAGGAGCAAGCCAATGAAATGCAAGATGTTTTCGCGCCTTCTAAAGCTGGTGGGAAATTGGATTATGTTGCAGGTTGGTATAAAAAATCCGCAGACATTATGAAAAACACAAAAATCCAAACAGCTTTTGTTTCATCCAACTCAATATGCCAAGGTGAGTCTGTGCAGTTACTTTGGGAAATGCTATTGAGAGACGGTGTATTCATCAATTATGCTCATACAACATTTCTGTGGACAAGCGAAGCAAAAGAAAAAGCCGCTGTTATGTGCGTAATTGTTGGCTTCTCCTACGAAGAACGAAAAAGAAAACTATTATTTTCTGGCGAACAATATAAAGTAGTCCCGCATATTAACGGCTATCTCAAAGATGCGCCGGATATATTTATTAAAAATCGTAGCAAAAGCATAAACGCAGGGAATGCTAAAGTTGTTCAAGGTAGCCCTCCTGCAGATGATGGAAGATTGCTTTTATCTGCACAAGAACGTGTTGATTTACTTAATAAATATCCCGAATTGGATGCTGTAATTAAGCCTTTTATTGGTAGCCGAGAGTTTATAAATGATACATCATATCAAAGGTATTGCTTCTGGTTCGTAAATGAACCTCCGCACAAGTATCAGCATATACCCGAATTGGTGGAAAGATTTAATTATGTTAGAGAGTATAGGCTTCAAAGTCCAGTAGATCGTATTCAAAAGACCGCAAACAAGCCATATTTATTCACACAAAACAGACAGCCTGATACAGAATATCTTCTTATCCCTCGTGTATCATCCTCTAACAGAAGATATATCCCTATTGGATTTCTGCCACCGGATGTTATTGCGAGCGATTCTGTTGTTTTAGTTTATAATGCAAGCCTGTATGATTTCGGTATTATATGTTCAAATGTACATAATGCATGGATGAGAACAATTGCAGGAAGGCTCAAAAACGATTATAGATATGCACCTTCTGTTTATTACAATTTCCCATTCCCGAACATAACAGATAATGATAAAGCAA
>JBJDYY010000044.1:0-5746 GCA_051867715.1 Candidatus Avispirillum sp. | reverse complement strand
CTCTTTTTGCTTTCCCGCACTTCTGTCCGTTGACAAAAGCGATGGAAATATATATAATTAAATTGTACGATTTTCCCTTTTTGAAAGGAACATGACATGAGAAAATTCTATGCCGCCATGCTTGCCCTTGTTATGCTTTTTACCTCCGTTTTTGTAGGTGCGCCGATTTCTGCCGCCGATACGGACCGCGCCGAAGTCAGCTTCGGCTCTCAGAAAGCGTGCGAGGCAATTAAAGTGTCCGAGGTTAAAAACCGTATGATAAGGGGCGATGTTGATCTTAACGGCAAGGTCAACGGAACCGACATAAACTATATGAAACGGTTTCTGGGAGGAACTCTGGATATAGACTTGTTCCCGGACATTTATATTACGGGAGACGCTTCCGCAGACGGCAGGGTAAACGGCACGGATGTAAATATTATGAAGCGCATTGCTACCGGTACTGCTACGGCTTCCGTTTACTGTGAGTACGGCTATTCTGCGGCGCCTTATGACCGCACTATGGACGCGGCGCTGCTTGAAAGCGACAGAACGGAGACGAATATCAGAGCGCTTATTGATTTTTCCTCATATGATGTTTCTGCTTATTCTTATGCGGTAATTACATATCTGACACCGTACGGAGCCGGCGGCAACAGCAGTAGGGCTGTTTCTATGGCGCTCGGTGAGGGCGACGGCCGCAAAACCGCTTCTCTTATCTGCGACGGAAGATTTCACAGCGCCGTTGTAGAGCTCTCCCCCTCTACACTGAGTACGGAGACTGTGTTTGACTTCTTTACAAGCGCCGAAACGGGGGACAGAATGTTTCTCGACTCGGTAATACTGTGCGCCGACGCCGAGGAAGCGGAGGCAGCGGCGGCGGAGCGTGAGAGCGACACCGCAGGATATTCCTTTATTGACGGCGTGGCTGTGGGGGATGCTCCCCTTGCAGAGCAGGACAAATACGGCAGTACCGTTATCCGCTTTGACAGCGCAGAAAAGGTGGAAAAGTATGTTTCTCTTTATAACGGCACGGATTTTTCCTACGATGAAAGCGAAAATGCATTGAAGCTCAGCGCCGCGGGAAGCCGTGTAGTCACAGACCCCGGAGTGTTTATAGACCTTACAAAAGAAGGACTTGTAAGCGAGGACTACGACACTATAACGCTTGTATACAAGCTGCCTACTAATATCAAAAGGAGAACTGCGGTCTGCGGCTTTTACTACGCCTGCGGGGATAACGACAGTATTATCTCCGGCTGCAACACCTCCACGGTGGAGCTGAAAAAAGAGAACGAATACAACTACTGTACATACAGTGTTTCAGCTCTGAAGACATGGAGCGGCTCTCTTAATCTCCTGCGGCTTGACTATATGGAGTCCGCCCTGGAGGGAGACTCCTGCTATATAGATTCCATAATACTCTCAAAGAATGATACGGGCGAGTTTTCCAAGGACTCTGCCGTATACAGACGGCGCGGAGAGGGAAGTCTGCATGTGTCAAGAACATGGATAGAATACTGGACATACCACTCAAACGAAAATGACTATGAATATGTTACCGGGGCTGATGAGGACATACAGCTGAACTTCAGATACGCCGCGAAGAATGCGCTCAGCGCGGAGAGTCTCGCTGCCCGCCTTGAACGAGCTATAAACCGCGCTACCGGCTACGATGTGAAATGCAGCATATACCGCGGAGTATCGGCACTTAAAAATGTGTGGAGCGACGCGGTGCCCTCGGCATATATTTTCTATCAGCTTACCTTTGAGGATTCTACCTATATAGTTTACATTAAAACAAATATTATAAAGGACGCCTCCTTTACGGACCCTCTTGACGGAGACGGCAGCGAGACGGAGCCCACCTACGATGTTTCCTCCTCATGGTCTTCGGGCGGCGTCAGCGTTTCCGATTCGTCCGCTCTGCCTGTTTCCCATTCAGGTATTGCCGCCCATTCAAATCACGAGGTACGGCTTGTGGAGACACCCTACGGTACCTTTGCGGTTATACCTATGGAGGACAACGACACAAGCTGGGGCAGCATCGGTGTAGACTTTACAATATATAAGATCGAGGACAACGGCTCCTATAAGGCTATCGGCACTTATCAGTGCGCAAATCACTCCTCCAAGCCTAATATATTCTATGCCGCCGACGGTCTTGTGTATGTGCTTGTGGGTGACGCGCAGGGCTCATATCTCAGCGCTTTTGTGGCGTACTTTGACCCGTCATCGCCAAACTCCGACGGCAGCTACAATATTACAGCGGAACGGACAAATCTCAGTTATCCCGGCGGAGACGCCCCCGGCGGATACGGCTATACACAGCCTATTCTTGACGATACAAACGGACTGTTTACCATTTTCTGCTGCGGCGGAAGCAACGAAGGGTATTTCTCCTGGTTCGTATACGACTGCGCCACCCATAAGTGGAATACATCGGGAATGACCGTAAAGCTTTCCACTTACAGACATTGCTATCTGTACGGATTTTCCGACGGCGCCTCAGGCGTATATATTGTTGCCGGACGGGATGTGCTTTTGTCAACTCTGGGTATTGCCGACAGGGTGTACGGTGCAAACTACGCATGGGACGAGGTCAATCTGTTCCATTTCCCCAACCTTTACAGCACAAGTTACACCATGACCACCGTATCCTTTGCGGACTACACGCAGATGTATGCCAATATTTATCCCACAACTTCAAACAATGCCCGCGGAGACGCGTATCTGTCAAAGGACGGATATCTGCATGTATTGTCGTCTACTCGTATGCACCGTAATTTCCACCATGACACGGTTTACTGGGAATACTGGTATACCGTATACGATGTACGCGAGCCCGGCGCGGAGCCCGTTCTTGTATACCACGAGCCCATAAGCTTTGCAGGAGACGAGGCGGAGTATACCGCCAGACTGTTTGAGAAGGACGGGGAAGTGTATATGCTTGCAATGCCCGGCGGCGGACACCGCTGCGAGGTGTGGAAGCAAACCCCGGAGGGCTACGGCTTTGAGCTCATAGCAAACCGGGTATTTACGGACACGGCGGGAGTCACTACGGCGCTTATCGTTGCAAACGGACGCGGAGGCTCCGTAAACGATAATTCGATTTCTGTAATCTATCCTACCGACTCCGGCGGAACCAAGTACAGATTCTTTACCGTCACCGTCGGGGAATGAAGCTGCGGTCTTCTTAAGCCCCCCGGAAATTTATGAAGCCACAGAAAATCGCTTGAAAGGAAGCTGCATATGTTCGTTAAAAAGCACGGAAGATTTATATATATTTTCGGCTGCCTTTTGTTTGCGGTTCTCTCTCTTGCGGCATCCCTTGCCGACAGCCGGTTCGGCCTTTCCGAAAAATCCCCCATACTGACCGCATATAAATGCTGTGTTATCGCCGCCTGTCTTATATTTCTCAGAGGAGGCGAATACCGCCGCAGACCTGCCGCTGCCGCCGCAATGCTGGCGGTGGGGCTGGGCAGCGTGATTCTGACCGCCGCAGGCAGTCTTTACGCCGTAAATGCGCCGCGCTCATTTTTTGACAATCTGTGGTTTGCCTTCTGTATACTGGCGTCCTCGGTATCGGAGGAGCTGTATTTCAGAGGCGTTGGCGTGCGTCTTGCGGAAACGGTCAGCGGCATAAGAATAAGCGCCGATCGGGGCGGTATTGTAATGCTTTGCGTGGGGTATACGCTCCCCCAGCTTCTCAGCGGTGCGGGCGGCGGAATTATATGGCTTTTGCAGACGGTGCTTGCTTTTTCCTTCGGGCTTCTGTCTCTTGCCCTGTACTGCTCCTGCCGAAGCATAACCGTATGCTGCATAGTTCATTTTCTTATGAGCTATCTGTCAAGCTTTACGGCGTACAACACCTCGGCAGAATCGCCTATGGCGGGGCTTGTGTTCTTCTGCATTTTACACATTGCCGCCGCTGTTTACAATATTGCCATGGGGTTATATGTGCTTAAGAGAAGCCGCAGGTACGGAGGATAATATTTTTTCAAAATGCGGCGCGGCTATTGAATTTATTGCCTTTTCCTGCTATACTTTTAATAATCAAAACTAAGGGAGTCAATATGGTTATTGCAGAAAAATTTGAAAGCGGCTATCAGATAATATACCCCGCCTGTCCCACAGAGTCTTTGGAATTTGCGGCGCAGGAGCTGAAAAAGTATCTTTTCCGTATAACGGGAGCCTGTATTGCCGAGTTTGAGGACAACCGCCACCTTGAAGAAAAAGAAATCGCCGTGGGCTATACAAACCGCGGCGGTTATACGGACGACGATGTGGCGGCGCTTGGCGACGAGGGCTTTATTATAAAAAGCGAGGGCGAGCGCATTTACATAATCGGCAGCGGTGTGCGCGGCGCGCTTTACGGAGTGTATTCTTTTCTTGAAGAATACTGCGGCTGCCGTTTCTACACCAACGATTTTGAAAAGGTGCCCAAGTGCGAGAAGCTTGAAATAGCGCCTATTGCCGAAAACAGGCAGATCCCCGCCTTTTTCTACCGCAATTCCTACTGGTACAGCGTAACAGACCCGTATATCAGCGCAAAGCTGAAGATTAACGGCTGTCACGGCAGAGAGCGTTTCCCTGCGAAAATCGGCGGCGATGTGAACTATCAGGGCGGCTTTGAGCACACCATCGGCTGGCTGTCCGGTCAGTGCCCTTACGGCGAGAGAGCATGGGTACAGCCCTGCCTTTCAGACGAAAAGGTTTATGAGACGGTGCTGGGCAATGTGAGAAAGACTCTGGAAGCACATCCCGATGCAAGGCTTATTTCCATCACTCAGAACGACGGCGACAAGGGCGCCTGCAAGTGCGACAAGTGCCGTGCCGTAAACGATGCTGAGGAAAGCGAAATGGGCACTATGCTGAAATTCGTCAACAGAATAGCAAAGGAGCTTGAGGACGAATACCCCAATGTAATGTTCGATACCTTTGCATACCGCTTTACCAGAAAGCCACCCCGCAGTATCAGACCCCGCAAAAATGTAATTATCAGACTTTGCTCCATTGAATGCTGCTTCAGACATCCCATTGAGGAATGCAGCGAGACCCCCGGTCACGACGAGGGCGGACGCAGCTTTGCCCAGGATCTTATCGACTGGTCAAAGATTGCTCCCAACCTGACCGTGTGGAATTACACCACCGACTTTACCAACTTTTCCGTGCTGTTCTTCGACCTTCCCACCCTTCGCCGCAATGTGCGTTATTTTGCGCAGAACGGCGCAACGGGACTTTTCGAGCAGGGCAACTTTGCCTCTCCAAACGGTGAATTCGGAGAGCTTAAGGGCTATATAATCTCAAGGCTTTTGTGGGATCCCTATATGAGCGAGGAAAAGTACAGGGAGTACATAACGGAGTTTATCCGCGACTTTTACGGCGCGGGATACAGCCATATAATTGATTACCTGAGTATGGTAAACGAGTCCTCCCTTGACAGCCATTTCGGTATTTACTATGACAATGCCGCAAATTATGTCTGGTGCAGAGACGCCAAGGACAAGCTCGAGGGGCAGAGACTGTTTGCTGAGCGCGGAAACAGAATGTTTGACGCTGCCGAGGAGGAGGCCGACTCTCCCGAGGCTCTTGCCAATATCCGCCGCAGCCGCATTCAGCTTATAGATTATATTAACTTTCTGCTGCGCGACGAAAGAGAAAACGCCCCCGACGAGGAAAGCCGTGCAGATGCTGAACGCCGCCTTTGCGAAAACAACCGCAAGCGCTTTGACTATATGCGCCGCTACGGTATTACGCACAACAG
>JBJDYY010000043.1:0-5778 GCA_051867715.1 Candidatus Avispirillum sp. | reverse complement strand
TAAGAAAGGAGGAGCTGAAAAATGAACATTATTCTGGCAATACTTGTGTTTTATCCATTTTTGGGCGGAATTCTTTCTTATGCTGCGGGAAGATACAGAGAGGATTACAGGGATTATCTGGCTGAATTTGTAGCAATCAGTGAATTTTTGCTTGCGTTGGTGCTTGCGGCTGTCGGCATGAGAGAATACACCGAAAAAGACTGCCTGTGGCTGCGTCTTGCAGGGGAAAAACTGCCTGTTGTGCTTTACGGCACGGGAAACGGGGCAGATAAGATATTAGACGCTTGCATAAAATACGGAATAAAGATCAGCGGAGTGTTTGCCAGCGGCGGCTTTGTGAGAAACAGGGAATTCCGCGGCTACAAGGTTGAGAGCCTTGAGGATATAGAAAAGCGGTTTCCCGATTTTATTATTCTCCTGTGCTTCGGCACCGCCCGCGCCGATGTAACGGAGCAGATACGGGATGTTGCGCGGCGGCACAAAATGTATATTCCCGATGTGCCGCTGTACGGCGGAGAGCTGTTTGACTACGGCTTTTTCCTGCGCTCAAAGGAAAAACTTGCGGCGGCGCGTGAACTTCTGGCGGACGCTGAGTCGAAGGCCGTGTTTGATGATATGATAAGCTTTCGTCTCGGCGGCGAAGGAAAGTTTCTTGCAAGGACGGAAAGCACGGAAAAGTCTTTGGGGACGCTGATTGCGCCGTATGTTAAAAAGGGCGGCCTGTGTATAGACTGCGGCGCTTTTACCGGCGACAGCGCCTCTGCCGCCGTGAACACCTTGTCGCCGGAATGTCTTATTGCCGCAGAGCCGGACTCACACAGCTTCAGAAAGCTTTCGGAGTATGCCGAGGGTGAGGGGCGGTGCAGGGTTATTCCAGTAAACGCCGCTGTGGGTGACGCTTTGGGAGAAGCGGTATTTCTGTCAGGCTCCGGGCGCAGCAGCGGAAAAGCCACAAACGCCCGCCGCGCAAAGGAAATCCGTGTTAGGACCGTGACCGTTGACAGCCTTTGCGACGGGGGGAATAATGCGCCCGTATTTATAAAATACGATGTGGAGGGCGACGAGGCGGCGGCGCTTCGCGGCTCCGAGAGGACTGTGAAAAAATTCAGACCCGCTCTTGCCGTGTCCGTATATCACCGCAGTGCGGATATTTTTGAAATTCCTCTGTATCTGCACAGGCTGTGCCCGTCGTACAGCTTTTATCTGCGGCGCGTGCCCTGTATTCCCGCATGGGATATAACGCTTTTTGCCGTAGACACGGGGCGGACGGCGGAAAACGAATAATTTATACTAAAAACTTGATTTTTTCGTCTTTCGGTGTTATAATCATTTTTACAGATGCAGTGATGAAGAGGGCAAAGCGATAAGGAGCGTTCAAAGAGAGGTGTGCCATGGGCTGAAAGCACACCGCGTTCCCGCAGCGCCGTTCGCTTCGGAGCACGGAGGGGGAAACGGAATTTTCCGCGGTAGTCCGTCGGGGGAGCGCCCCTTACAGCGCGCAGAGTGCCGCGCCGCCTTTCGGTGCGGAATTTGGGTGGTACCACGGAGAGATCCGTCCCATTTTCGGGGCGGGTCTTATTTTTTTGATTTTAATTTTCCGGAGGATTATGTATGAACAGTCAGATCCTTGAATTGAAGGGTAAACTGGAGGAGCGTCTGGCGCAGATAAAGGGCGCGGACGATCTTGAAAGCGTGAGAGTCGCTTTTCTCGGCAAAAACGGCGAGATAACGGGACTACTCAAAAAAATGGGCAGTCTTGCCGCCGAGGAGCGCAAAAGCTTCGGTCAGGCTGTCAACGAGCTTAAGGGCTTTGCCACTCAGCGCATAGCGGCTAAAACCGCAGAGCTCAGGGATGCCGAAATGCGCCGTATGCTTGAGGCGACGCCTGAGTTCGATGTTTCCGTTCCCGCAGAGCCGCGACACGGCTCGTATCATCCCATTACACTGGTGCAGCGCCAGTGCGAGAATGTATTCCGCTCTATGGGCTTTACGGTGGAGGATTACAGCGAGGTGGTAACGGACTACGAGTGCTTTGAATCGCTGAACATTCCCAAATTCCATCCTGCCCGCGATATGCAGGACACCTACTATCTTGAAAACGGTCAGCTTCTTAAATCCCAGACCTCCGCGGCGCAGAACGCCATATACAAAAAGTACCGCGACGCCCTTGTGAATGATGGCAAGCCTATACGCGCCATATTCCCCGGACGGTGCTTCAGGAACGAGTCCACGGACGCCTGCCATGAGAACACCTTCTTCCAGATGGAGGGCGTTATGGTGGACAAGAACATATCTATTTCAAACCTTATATTCTTTATGAAAACCATGCTTTCCGAGGTGTTCCAAAAGGATATAAAGGTGCGGCTGCGTCCCGGATTTTTCCCCTTTGTGGAGCCCGGATTTGAGCTTGACATAAGCTGTCTCATATGCGGCGGCGAGGGCTGTCCCTCCTGTAAGCACAGCGGATGGCTGGAGCTTTGCCCCTGCGGTATGATTCATCCCAATGTACTGCGCGAGGGCGGCATTGACCCGGACGAATACACCGGCTTTGCTTTCGGTCTGGGTCTTACGAGACTTGCCATGATGAAATACGGAATTAAAGATATTCGCGATCTGAACGGCGCAAGCCTTACTGACCTTGAGCAGTTCGCGGAAGATAAATAAGGAGGCGGAGAAATGCTTATATCAATGAATTGGATCAGGGACTTCGTCGACCTTGACGGACTTGACACAAACGAGCTTATTCATAAATTTTCACTTTCCACCGCCGAGGTGGAAAACGAGATTTTCTACAAGGGCAGCGATGTCTTTGGCGTTGTGTGCGCAGAGATAGTTTCCGTGGAAAATCATCCGGACTCAAAAAAGCTTCATCTTCTTAAGGTGGACGCGGGAGACGGAAAGCTTACCGATGTGGTATGCGGCGCTCCCAATGTGCGCGTGGGTATGAAGACCGCGTTTGCAAAGGTCGGCGCAAAGCTTGGGGAAATCGCTATTTCTCCCAGAGATCTGGCGGGATATACCTCCTACGGTATGTGCTGTTCCGAAAAGGAGCTTGGTATCAGCGACGATCATTCCGGAATTATGGAGCTTGACGCCTCTGTTGAAAACGGAACGGATGTCAAAGAGATTTTTGACATTGACGATGTGGTTTTCGAGGTGGACAACAAATCGCTTACAAACCGCCCCGATTTGTGGGGACATTACGGCATTGCAAGAGAGTTTGCCGCGCTTGCGGGCAGGGAGCTTAAGGCTTTGGAGTGCGCGGATTTGTCCGAATACGACAGCCTGCCCTGTGTTGACATGAAGATCGAGGACGGTCTTTGCCGCAGATATTCCTGCATACGCTTTGAGAATATTACGAAAAATGTAAGTCCCGTAAATATGCGCATCCGTCTGTATTACTGCGGTATGAGGGCTATAAATCTTCTGGCGGATCTTACGAATTATGTCATGCTTGAAATGGGTCAGCCCATGCACGCTTTCGATTCCAGAAAGGTGGAGAGCATTCGCATACGCCGTTTTGATAAGCCCTTTGAATTCAAGACCCTTGACGGAGTAGAGCGGCATATTGACGAAAACACCCTGATGATATGCAACGGCGACACTCCCGTTGCCATTGCGGGTATTATGGGCGGACTTGATTCCGAAATTGTGGAGGACACCACCTCTCTGGTGCTTGAAAGCGCCAACTTCGACTGTGTTTCCGTGAGAAAGTCCTCGGCGAGACTTTCTCATCGTACAGACGCTTCCATGCGCTACGAAAAGAGCCTTGACCCCGAAATGACCGTGCCCGCCGCGGGAAGATTTCTGAAGCTTCTGCGTGACTGGGACTCCGGTGTAAGAGTTACATCAAGGCTTACGGACGAGTATCCCGCGCCCTTTGACAAAGTTAGTCTTGAGTTTGACAAGAGCTTTGTTGACAAGTACACCGGAATTGAAATATCAAATGAGAGAATAGTGAAGACCCTTGTTTCTCTCGGTTTCAAGGTGGAGAACGACGGTGACAGCTTCAAAGTTGATGTGCCCACATGGCGCGCCACCAAGGATGTTACCATGAAGGCTGACATCATTGAGGAAATTACCCGTATTTACGGCTACGACAATTTTGAGGTGAACACTGCGGCTGCTCCTCTTTATCCCGTCCGCCCCTTTGAGGAAAAGAGCGACGAGGAGCTTATCAAGGATATTCTTGTAAAGAGCTTTTTCCTGCACGAGGTACATTCTTATATCTGGGCGTACAGCGATGAGCTGAAAAAGCTGGGCATTGAGGTGGAGAAGAATGTAAGGCTTCGCAACGCCACCAACCCCAACATTGAAACTCTGCGCCGCTCAATGATACCCACCCAGCTTTGTCAGGTAAATCAGAACACTTCCTATGCTCCCGAATTCGGTATATTCGAGATAGGCAGAGTTATTGACGGGCTGGACGAAAACAATATGTGCCGTGAGAGCAAAAAGCTGGCGATTACGCTGTTTTCAAAGGTTCAGGACACGGAGAAGCTGTACTTTAAGCTTATTGAGATGCTGGCGACGCTGACCGACAGCATTAAGCACCGCAGCCCCGCCTTTGCAAAGAGAAGTGCGGATCACGCTTATATCCACCCCAAAAACTGCAACGATGTAATTTGCGGAGGAAGAAACATCGGTGTTATCGGTGTCGTTCATCCTGCGGTGGCGGCAAATATTGACAAAAAGGCGGCTGTTGTATTTGCCGAGAGCGATATTGCCGAGTTCTGTGCCGTGGAGGATGCGGGTATAAGCTACGCCGAGACCTCCAAATATCCGTCCGTGGATGTGGATCTTACATTTATCTGTGACAAATTCGCGCCTATTGCCGCCGCAATTGACGCTTCGGGCAGCAAGCTGATACGCGCTTACCGCGTTGTGGATGTTTATACCGACGGCGAAAAGAAGAGTATTTCCGTGCGTATTGAGTTCAACGCGGGAGACAGAACGCTTCAGCGCGACGAGGTTATGAGGGTTGCGGATTCCGTTATTGAGGCATTGGCCGCTCAGGGCATAGCTCTGAAAAGCTGACGGCCGCACATTTGCGAAATAAAGCGAAAGAAGGAATATATATGAAAACCGAGTACACAATGACAATAGCGGGGCTTGAGCGCTCTTTGCCTCTGTGCCCCATCAGCGACACGCTGAAAATAGGCGCGTTCGTTATTTTCGGAGACCCTGAGCTTACCACCGCGTGTGCAAAGGAACTGCTTGACAAGGCGCCGGAGTACGACTACATAATCACCGCAGAGTCAAAGGGTATTCCGATTGCCCATGAAATGGCGCGTCTTGCGGGAAATCAGAAGTATTTCCTTGCGCGCAAAAAGCCGAAGCTTTATATGTCCGGAGTGTTTGAGGTGACGGTTCACTCCATTACGACGGAGGGCGAGCAGAAGCTGTATCTTGACAAGGCCGACGCGGAGCTCATGCGCGGCAAGCGCATCCTTATTGTGGACGATGTGGTTTCCACGGGCGAGTCTCTGCGCGCTATCGAAGAGCTTGTAAAGGCTGCGGGCGCCCATATCGCAGGGCAGATGTGCATTCTTGCCGAGGGCGATGCTACAAAGCGCGGCGATATTGTTTATCTTGAGCCCCTGCCTTTGTTTGACAGCGAGGGCGAGCCTATCAAAGGCTGATACACGGTGAAAACAGGGCGCTGCCCCATGTTCCGAGGCATACACGGGTTCTGTCGGGGCTCTGCCCCATGCCCCGGGGAGTATATGCGAGGCGCTGCCTCGCGCACCGCTCAGAACCTTTTTTGAGAAAAAGGTT
>JBJDYY010000042.1:0-5836 GCA_051867715.1 Candidatus Avispirillum sp. | reverse complement strand
ATGAATGTGTTGCACTTGCTTGACTTTCTGCCCTGGCGCCGAAGGCGACTGAGGGATTGTTTTGAAAATCACGGTGAGACAATCCCTCCGTCACGGCATACGCCGTGCCACCTCCCTTTGCACAAGGGAGGCGAAAGTAACCCGTCGCATTTGCAGTTGTAGGGCAGATTTGCAAATGACGGAAGTATCGGTAGGCTTTCACCCCGCCGCCGGCAGCGGCTTACAGCCGCAGTGGGGACACCGGATTTGCCGGTGGTCATGATTACAGCCCCTCTGTCTGAAAGGCTCTGTTTATGGCGGCGGCAAGCACCGAGGAGACTTCGTCGCATATAATATCGCCGTCTTTCGGAGACACGAAAAAGCTCTTTTCCTGCTCCAGCACCTCCCGAAGCCTGCCCATATCGTCACAGCCCGCCTTCTCCAAAGCGTCCCATACAAGAGTGGCGGAGTCCACTACCGTGGGCACTCCCAGTGCAATAACGGGACAGCCTATGCTTTCGCGGTTCACCGCGCCGCGCCTGTTGCCTATACCGCTACCCGGCTCAATACCGGTGTCGGAAAGCTGTATTGTGGAGGCGAGACGGCGGGTGGAGCGGGCGGCAAGGGCGTCCACCGCGATTACAACATCAGGCTTCGCGTATTCCGCCGCCCCCTTTATCATGGCAAAGGCCTCAATTCCCGTCTGCCCCATAACGCCCGGATGCACCGCGCAAAGGCTTGAACAGCCAATGGCGTCAAGCAGACCCGACTCCATCATATGCCCCGTGACCGCAAGCTTGTCCGCGGTGCGCGGACCCAGCGCGTCTGCCGTTATGAAACGGTTTCCCAGCCCCGCCACCAGCACCCGCGTCGAGCGCCCAACAGGCGCGCCGCAAAGCTTTTCCGTCATTTCCCGAAGCATGGATGCCAGCGCCTCGGTGATGTTTTCGCTTTCCTCACAGTCCATATACTTCATAAGCGGACAGTAAAGGGTGACATAAGTGCCGCGGCGCCGTCCCGTTGCCGCTTCTCCCGCCTCGCTCAATACTTCAAGACAGGAAATCTGAATGCCGCCAATCTGCCTGTTTCGGACTTTTGTGCCCGCCGCGTCCGAGTTCATGGCTCCCGGACTCTCGCAGGCAAGGTCTGTCCTGGGACATGGGGAGGGGGAATTATCTTCGTTCAATTGTGAATTTTTAAACATAACGGTTGCCTTTCGCGAAAAAAGCATTATAATACTAATAGGATATACCGTTTTTTCGCTCCTATGCCGAAAAGCAGTTTTCGGTACGGTCTGTCATCTTTCTTGATCTTCCGAAAACCACCTGCTGATGAGGTGTTTCAAAAGAGTCTTTTGCCGCTTAAAAATCCCGCCGCAGCGGAGGCTCCCCTGTGTGTAAGGGGAACTGGCGCCGAAAGCGCCTGAGGGGTTGTTTTGAAAATCATTGTGTGACAATCCCTCCGTCACGGCATACGCCGCGCCACCTCCCTTTACACAAGGGAGGCGAAAGTATCCTGCTGCATTTGCGACCGCAGAGCAAATCACCGGCTTTGCCGACGGTTATGTTTTTTCGGCTGCGCCGAATCAAAATAAAGCGCGCAAAAGAAAGAGCTGTATGTAGATTTTTAACTAAATCAGCCAAAATTTTTGTGCAAATAAATGAAACTTGATTTATTTGCACTTTTACAGATTGATTATCACGGGATACTGTGATATAATTTATTATATGTAAACATATCGTTTGAGAAAGGGAGCCGACGGCTGTCCTTTCGAAAACTATTAGCCGCCGGGGGCGGCATGGAGGTAACATATGAAAAAAGTGATCTGTCTCGTTCTTGCGGCGGTATGCGTGCTGGGAATGCTTACCGCGTGCTCGACCCTTGAAAAGGACGATAAGGGCGCTGTCGTCACCATGTATCTGGCAAACCAGATATATAATTTCGACCCCATTGTGGGTTATAACGACACGGCTACCGCAAAGATTCTGTCCCTTGCCTTTGAGGGTCTTACCACTCTGGACGAGGACGGCGACTGGCATTACGGTATGATGAAGAGCTACGAGTACCTTGAGCCGGACGATAAAGAGGATACATACAGACTTGAAATAAAGCTGCGCTCCAGCAAGTGGAGCGACGGCAGAACCGTTCAGGCAAACGACTTCGTATACGCTTGGAAACGCATCGTAGAGGCTACAAATAAGTGCGAAGCGGCGTGCCTTCTGTACGATGTAAAGAACGCGTACGACATCAAAATGGGCGACTCCACCGTGGACGATCTGGGCGTTTACGCGGTTGAAACCTATTTGCTGAAAATCGAATTTGAGCATGACATCAATGTAGACGAGTTCTTCAAAACCTGCGCAAGCGTTGCTTTGGTACCCCTGCGCGAGGACAAGATAGGCAACGACGAAAGCTGGGCTAAGCGTGCCTCCACCATGGTCACCAACGGCCCCTTCGATATAAGAAATATTACCTACGGCGAAAAGCTGGTGCTTGAGCGCTCCTCCTACTACCGCCGTGATACGGATTCTAACCAGGCGCTTGACAAATATGTCATTCCTTACAGACTTATTATAAGGTATTACTACGGCGACAACGAGGCGCAGGCTGACGCTTTTGACGCAGGCAACATATTCTATCTGGGCGAGATCGCTCTCAGCGCACGTGAGTTTTACAAAAAGAGCGCTGAGGTCGTGGATATGCCCATCACCGCTTCTCTCTATTTCAATACGGAAAACAAGCTGTTCAAGGATGCAGATGTAAGACGTGCGCTTTCTCTTGCCCTTGACAGAGAGGCTATTGCCGAGACCCTTGTGTTTGCAAAGCCCGCCACCGGCTTTATCCCCGGCGGAGTTGACGACGCCAACGCAAAGGGCGACTTCCGCAAGGAGGGCGGCGACCTTATAGCAACAACTGCAGATATTGACGAAGCAAAATCCCTGCTTAAATCCGCAGGCGTTTCCGGCGGAAGCTTCAGCATTAAGGTGCGTGACAACGAAGCAGATGTGGCATTTGCCGAGGCGGTTGCAGAGGCGTGGAAGACTCTGGGCTTCAATGTAAAGGTTGAAAAAATGGGAACCAAGAAGATAGTTTCCGAGAATACCAACCAGTCCGTTATCTACCGCGATCTGTATCAGGAGGCGCTTGACGAGGGCGACTTCGATGTTATCGCACTTGATTACAATATGCTTGCACCCAATGCCTTTGCGGCTCTGGCACCCTTTGCCACCGAGTATTCCGGAAACGGCGTTGATATGGACAGCGAGAACTATGACGCCATCGGTCATGTTACCGGATATCAGAGTGACGATTATGACGCACTTATCGCAGAGGCAAGCGCGGCTGCAGACAGCGCGGAGAGAACCAAGCTTCTCCACCAGGCGGAGGAAATGCTGCTTGAGGATATGCCCGTAGTACCCGTTCTGTTCCTTCAGGACGCATATGTGACGAGCAAGGCAGTAAGCGGTATCGACAACACCTATTGGGGCAGAAACTTCAACAAGATGAAGATGAAGAATTATATGGAATATAAGGAGTCTATCCAGGCTGAAGATACGGAAAACGAATTCGAGTAATCCGGACTTGTGAATTTTCACGCGGGAGGCTTTTGCCTCCCGCGTTTTTATACCGGTCTATATCAACGAAAGGAAATAAAAGGAATGGCTTCTCATTTGAAGGATGAAAATGAGATAAAGATCTTTATACTTTACCTGCTTGACAAAATAGGCTACCCTCTTGATTATCCCAGCATCGGCTCAATAATGATGCAGGACGGAATAGTCAACTTTTTTGATTTTGCCCAGTGCTTCTTTTCTCTTGTGGACGCGGGACATATCCGCGAGATTATTGTGGACCGCGATAAGGAAAACGAGACTGCGGACAGCTCTGCGGACTCCGCTTCGGAGAATAGAGCGGACACTGCGTCCTGGGATTCCGAGGCTGTCGGCAAAGACGCAGACAAAGCCGACTCCGGGGAGAGCGATGCTTCAAGGTACAGCGCCGAGGAGGACGATGACGAATACGAAAGCTCCTCCACAGTGCTTTATGAGGTAACGGACACGGGGCGTCAGGTGGCAAGGGCTTTGTCGGACAACCTGATGGTGACCGTCCGCGAAAAAAGCTACCGCAGCGCGCTCAGACATCTTTCCTTTGCAAAGAAGGGCGCGTGGGTGGATCAGACCTATAAACCGGACGGCGACGGCTATCTGGTGACCTGCTCCATAAAGGACAAAACGGGTACCATAATGGATCTTACGGTGCGGGCGGACAGCGAGTATCAGCTTCGCAAAATGATGAACAACTACTCAGAGCATCCCGAGGTGGTGTTCAGGGGAGTGGTGGCGCTTCTGTCAGGGGATGTTAACTATCTCTTTGAACAGTAAGCGAGTGAGTTATCTGTTTTGAACAGACTGATAACAGCGAACAATGTCATATTATGAATAAATTTTTGACGAAGGATTAAAAATATTAAAAATAGTGTTGACATTTTCTACATTTGTGATATAATAAACGTAAATTAAGCGTTGATTTTCAACAAATTGCACGATTTGACAGAAAAAGACAGGAGATTCAGTGTCACAGACTCTTGAAGAAATACTTCTCGGAATAAGAAACGGGCGGCATGAGGATTTTGATGCTCTTCGCCGCAAGTACGCGCCGCTGATTTCAAGTACTGCCGCAAGCTTTGAGCAAAGCGGGGGAGGTAGCCGTGTGGATCTTACCGAGGAGGCGGAAAGCGCGCTGCTTCGCGCTGCGCTGAGCTATGACATTGATAATTGTAATGTGTCTTTCGGTCTGTACGCTAAGATCTGCATACGCAACGCCCTCGTATCTTTCCGGCGGGCAAAGCTGTCGAGAGAGAGACGGGAAAAATCGTCGGCGGATGCGGAGTCCCGAAAGCGCCGCAGAAAAACGGAGCTTGACGGCGTCGATGCCGATGAAATTCTTGAGCGTATCGGCGGAGAACTGTCTGATTATGAGCGGGCGGTTTTGTTGAAATATACGGACGGCAACAGCGCGGCGCAGACCGCCGCGGAGCTGGGAACAAGCGAGCGCAGTGTGAACAACGCGCTTTACCGCGCACGCCGCAAGCTGAGAGATCGCAGACCGTCCGAATAAGCTACTGCCGTTTATGCTTATCACAAAAGGGAAAATGTCTCTTTTTTTGATAATATATGCCCGAATAGCTTAAATAGAGCGTTGGTTTACAAAGGTAACGGTGTAAGTCCGTTTTGGGGCGAAAATCTATTCCCACATTCAGAGAGGTAAAAAATGTACGAGGACAAGACATTAGTTTGCAAGGATTGCGGACAGGAATTCGTTTTCACTGCAGGTGAGCAGGAGTTCTATGCTGAAAAAGGCTTCCAGAACGAGCCCCAGAGATGCAAGGCTTGCCGTGACGCAAGAAAGAACGCTTCCAGAGCACAGAGAGAGATGTACACCACCGTGTGCGCACAGTGCGGCAAGGAAGCAAAGGTTCCTTTCCAGCCCACCAGCGACAGACCCGTATACTGCAGCGAGTGCTTCGCAGCTATGAAGCAGCAGTAAGCTGATTGCAAACGGATCATATATTACATAACTGGTAGAAAAAGCCGCCGCAAGGCGGCTTTTTTCGGCGCAGTTTTGCCGGTTGATGGGATTGACAAGTGCAATACGGCGCACTGAAACGGATTTTATATTTGGTTGCATAAGTGCATATATAGAAAGGGAAATAATATGGGTGCTGTTCTGTATCATAAAAAACAGATTATTTCTCCCCGTTTTGCCGAAAAGGAGCGCAAAGACCGTTTGCGGAAATTCCGACGACAAAATTCGACGCTGATTTTGAGCGATTTTTGCTCATTTTTGCCCGTTTTTC
>JBJDYY010000041.1:0-5870 GCA_051867715.1 Candidatus Avispirillum sp. | reverse complement strand
GAGACGATGAATCTTCTCCCCTCTCTTTAGAATCTCTCCCCTCTTCTCGACACGGAAGAACATCAAGCCGTTGCGTTGAAAGGGCGTAACACATTCGACTAATTGGAGAGAGCTTGCCCCGTCAGCCTAAGTTTCAAGTCTCGCGGCGGAAATTAAGCAACGCTAATGAGCGTGTCGATAGCAGACTTGAAGCTACCCACAGAAGGCAAGAAAAGCAAATTGAACATTAACCGCAGGGGCGGACGGTGTAACCGTCCGTAAAGCGATAGAAAAAGCACAGAAGAGAGTTTACTTTCTTCTGTGCTTTTTCTCGCTTGCCGCCTACGCGGCACCCCTGCGGGGGATTTCTATGTCCTAATTAAAAGTTTTTTGGAGTTCTCAGAACCTTTTTCTCAAAAAAGGTTCTGAGCGGAGCGCGAGGCAGCGCCTCGCATGTGCAGAGCCCCGGCGGAGCCTTGCTTTTGACCGGAGCCCGAAGAATATTCAAAAACAAGAGGGCAGCCACGGCCGCCCTCTTGCTTTTCAGTTAAATCAATATATAGCCACTTCGTGCATAAATCTGTCGATAAGGTCAAGCTGGCTGAGCTTGTTGTCACGCAGCCAAGCCTTTCTGTAGTCGGCAAGCCATGCTTCCGTGTCGTAAAGCAGGGTGGTTTTGTCCTGATAGCCCTCCACGCCTTTAATTTTCAGACACACGCGGTTCATGAGCTGAATTCCGCGGCAGGCGATAACCAGATCCGTAAGTCTTTCATCCTCGCAGCTTACGGACTTAATAAGCTCTATGGTCTCGTCAAGCTTTTTGATGTTTTCGGCAGCCTTGTCGGTGTCGCAATTAAGCTCCGTAACTCTGCCTTCTACGGTGTTTGCGCTGTACCAGTACATAAACTCCATCCAGTCACAGGTGCGCTCGCAGCGGCCCATGGTGCGGATGACTTCTATCATATTCACATCGTCGGAATCGTACAGCAGGGAGCTTGCCGCCTGCTCGAATTCGGGAGTCAGCTCGCTTTGGCATCTCCAGCCCTTCTGCGCGCCTATTACCATACCGTACAGGGAGCAGTTAAAGGAGCAGATGTTGCCGAAATCTCCCCAGTTGGTGTTGAGTATGCCCAGAGCGCCGTACTTTGCGCCGTAATCCATAAGCTTTGTGATGTTGCCTTCACTGCGGTCAATCTCCTCTACAAAGCGGTTCCAGCTTGATGTGCCGGGGCAGACAATCTGATTAAGACCCGCGTCGGCAAAGGCTTTTACCTTGTTCTCGTCGGGGTCGGACACATATGTCCAGTTGAGCATTACGGTATCCTTGGGGATATAGTGCAGCTTGTCGGGCTGTTCAAGGGCAATATCGCCCCACATCATAACCGTCTTGCCGCGGCTCTTCACATGGTCGATGATCTTCATAAGGAATTTGAAGTATTCCTCGCCTGCGTCCTTGCCGGCGTTTCTGCCGCGGCACAAGTCAAAGGTCTCGTCGCAGCAGATGTTGAACTTGTCGGAGCGGAAAAGGGGAATAAACTGGTCGATAAGGCTCGATACCAGCTTAATGCTTTCCTCGTTGGATACATCGATGGTGTGGTGCGCCATTTTTTCAAGCCAGTACATCTGGCAGGGCTTCCAGTCCTCCATCTCGCACAGATGCTTGTATTTGTCGCTTTGCAGAAGATTATACAGATGACCGAAGGTGGCAAGAGAGGGCACCAGCTCAATAAAGTTCTCGTAGCAGTAGTCGTCAAGCGCCGTGATCTCCTCAGCGGTCAGTACATCCTCCGCAGTCATAATGCCGTCGTACTCCACAAACTCAAAAGCGTCCTCAACATAAAGCTGCAGGGAGTTTATCTTGTAGTATGCCAGCAGGTCGGTTATGTGAAGAAGCTGCTTCAAGGTGGGCACTCTGCCGCGGGTCACATCGTGGTAGAAGCCGCGCTCTTTGAAGTCCGGCTTGTCTTCGATATGGCAGAAAGGCAGGGCGTCACCGTATTCGTGGATTATCTGGCGCAGGGTCTGTACGCCGTAGTATGCGCCTGCGGCGCCGGAGCCAACAATGCGCACGCCCTTTTCGTCTATGTCAAGAGTATAGCTCTCGCCGTCCTCCCCGTGGGAAATGCGCACACGCTTGCAGGAAGTGCCGCAGCATTCCTTGCCGCAGACGCGCAGCTTAACGGGAGAGGGGCAAAGCTCCTCCATTTCTCTTTTCAGCTTCTGAGCAATAAGCGTTATTCTTCTGTCGCTGCCGTCCTCAATGGCGACGGTAGTAATGTCTTCAAGCGCTGCGGTGCCGTTTTTAAGCTCCGTTTTCAGCGGTGTTGGGATTATTTTCATGTGAGTACCGTTCCCTTTGCTTTGATTATTGATGATTTGCACCATAATTATATAGTATCCCCGACTCTATTTCAATAGGGTCGGGGATTTTTTCGCCTTTATTTTGAAACGGTGACCTCTTTTACGGAGTAAAGCCCGTCCGCATACTGAGAGGGGTATTCTTCCGAAATCGAGTCCATCATTTCGTTTATCCTGTCGTTGATGATGCCCGCGCGCACATCGGAGCGCCAGCTCGGCTCGCCGTCAGCCAGCATATACAGAAGATATGTGCCCGTGCCCTCCACGGTTATCATAGTGTGCTTTCCTTCGGTGTTGCTGTCTGCAAAAATCCAGTCGGTAAGCTCTTTTGCAAGATCTCCGCGGTCAATATTGGTGGATTTTCCGCCGTTGTATTTTTCGGTCAGTGCTTCAAAGCCGCTCTTTTCAGCTCCGCCGTCCACCCATTCCTTGTATACCTTTTCAGCCTCTGCCGCGTCCTCAAAAAGACAGTATTCAAGGTTCTTAAGCGGCGTCTCGTCGCGGTACAGAACCCCTTCTGCGCCCTCTCCGGGCAGAAGCATATATACGGTGACATAGCCTCTCTCCGAAGGCTCCGAGGTGTATATGTCATAAGGCGCCCTGCCGTCTTCAAATGCCCATTTGTCGATTTCCGAGGTTTCGGAATACGGGTTGCGGTATATATATTTCTTTTGAATAAGGCCCTCTATGGTGTCCGAGGATTTGTCATAGTCGCCGCCGAAGTTGTTGTCGGTAATAATAGTTCGGCAGGCGCTGACAAACTCCTCCTCATTCTGACAGGCGGTCAGGGCGGACACATCCTCCTCGGGGACGGAGATCTTTATACAGTCGTAAAACCGGTATCTTTTCGGATTGTTTGCATACTCCTCGTCGATCTCGCCCTCCTCGGGCTCAAAGGTCTCTTTTCGGCTGTCGTAGTACACCTGAGCAAGCTGAAGCTGACGCAGGCATTTTTCCACCGTTGCGCCGTTGACAGCTTCTCCGAACATAGCTTTGAGGTATTCCTCATAGGTTACACCGCTGTTTTCGGCTGCATTTTTAATTTGGTCAATAGTGTCGTTTATCTCTGCCAGGTCGCTTTCGCCAAGCTCTGTTTTTTCCGCTTTTGCGGCGTCTGCAAGAGCCACGGTTTCCTTTGCCTCGTTATAGGCAAGGGATACCAAATACTGATACCAGTCGTATTTCTCCTGGAATATCTGACCGCTGAGAGCTTTTGAGGTGTCTAGCCCCCATGTGTCCAGATAGTCCGCGTACTTTGTGGTAAAGGAGCGGTAGTAGGAATTGAAATAATAGGTGAACATGGACAGGGTCACGGTGCTTGTGTCGCTCCACAGCACGGGGGTTTTGTCAATTTCCGCCTCCGTGACGGCCTCCTCCGCACCTACGTAAGTTTTGCCGCTGCCCTCATCCTTATTCTTCTTGCCGCAGCCGAAAAGCGTCAGCACAGTGGCCGAGACAAGCAGAAGTGCCGTGAGTTTTTTAATAGTTTCTTTGCGGTTCATATAAGGGGTTTCCTTTCGCTTCGTCCGCGAGCGGGACGGAGAGTGAAAATCGGCGCAGATGATTCCACCCGCGCCGATTTGCTTAAATGCTTTGTTTAGTTCGAAGATGACGAGGTGTTGAGAGTGATCTCGGAAATCTTTGCCACACCGCTGTCGCTTACCGTAACGGGATACTTTTCTTCCAGCGCGTGGTAATCTTCATCGTACTGATCGTTCATCAGGCTGTTGTTTGCCTGTGCCTGCCACTTGATGTCTCCGTCACCGCTGAAGTATACTACATAGCTGCCCTTTTCGCCGGTAATCACCGCACAGTCGCCTGCTTTTCTGGTGCTGTCATACAGCCACTGATCAACCTCATCGCTTACGGCGCCCTTGTCGGAGTCCTCGCGCTTGGTACCGCCGTTATCGTCGCTGAGCTTTGCGAAGTTGTCCTCGGAGGGATCCTCGTTGAAGGAGGCAAGCAGCTTTTCGGCAGCATCCTTCGCATCGTCCGCGCTGTCGTTGTAGTCGGAGGTAAGGAAGGGGATATAGGTGTAGTTCTTCAGAAGATAGGTATCGCGGTACTGGCACGCAAGCCCCAGATCCTGAGTATCATCAGCGGGAAGCAGCATATAAACGGTGACGCTGTAACTGTCGTCGTTCTCAACAACCTTGGTGTCGTATGCCTTTCTTTCCTCGCTGAACGCCCAGGTGTTAAGGTCGCTTTCGCTGCTGCCGGTATTGCCGGTTTTCTTGCAGCCTTCAACAAGCGCGTCGATGTCAACATTGTCTTCCGCAAGCGCTTCATCATCCATGCCGGCGTATTTGACTGTTCTCAGCCAGCTTTCAACATATATGCTGAAAGCGTTTGCGTCCTTGGTAGCCGCAAGCTCTGCCGCGGTAGCCTTAAGAGCCGCATATTCCTCTGCGCGTTTTGTCTCTGCCGCAGCCTTTTCCTCGTCGGTGGCATCATCGGCAAGAGTTTCTGCCTCTGCGGTAAAGGTGTAGGTCAGCCAGTCGACTTTAAGGAAATCCGAAGTGTTTTCGCTGTAATAAGCGTCCCAGTCGCTTTCCCCGTAATTGTACTGCTCGGTCATATGCTCGGAGTAGTGAGCGGCAAGCTCGCTGAGCTCAAGGCACTTGCGGAACACACCCTCGTCAACGCAGTTGCCGTAAACGCGGGAAAGGTAAAAGTCAAGGCTTACACTGTTGGACTTGGCGTTAGCCTTCATGGTGTCGACTATTTCGTCGATCTCGTCAAGCTGTTCATCGGTAAGCTCAAAGCCCTCGGCGCGTGCCGCTTCGCACAGAACAAGCACCTGCTGGGCGTTGCTCTTGGCGCTGCTCATAAAGTAATCGTACCAGGTTCCGTCGCTGCCGGACATCTGCTGATCTTTCAGGCTTTTTGTGGTGTCCAGTCCCAGAGAGGACAGAGCAGAGCCGTAGCTTGATGCGAAGCTCTGGTAGGTGGAGTTATAGTAATAGGTAAGCATTGCGCTGGAAATCTTATAGTTCTCGGTTTCAAGCGCAGTAGTTTTCTTCTGAATAAATCCGCTGTCGTAAATATTATAGATGATAAGTACACCGGCCACGATGGCAACTGCCAGCACCGCGGCGATGATGCCGATGACCTTGCGGACGGTCTTCTGCTTTTCATCTTTTTTGCTGAGTTTTTTGCTCATGGAAAAGATCCGCCTTTCATATGGAAAATAAAATCAAAAAACGCCTCGAATGAGGATATACCGCTTAACAGTATATCATAATGCTTTAGGTTTTTCCAGTACCAACGCGATTTTTTTGTTAAAAACAATAAAAAATTTTCAACTTATAATTTTTGCTTGACAAATCTATGCGGTTGTGGTAACATAATCAGGTACAGGATGTGCGCCCGTAGCTCAGTGGATAGAGTGCCCGGCTACGAACCGGTAGGTCGTGGGTTCGAATCCCCCCGGGCGCGCCAGAAAATTCTCGTTCTATTGAACGAGAATTTTTTTATCCATTGCGAGGGCAATGGCATATCATCACGCGCAGCGTGTATATCATCGCCGCAGG
>JBJDYY010000040.1:0-5887 GCA_051867715.1 Candidatus Avispirillum sp. | reverse complement strand
CTGTGTAAAATGTATATAATAATAAAGCAAATATCCGGAATACTGACATTGTTTTATCCTACGGGGGAAGGTGTCAGTTATTTTTTCGTAATTCGGAGGCAGCATGTATACAAAGAAGCTTAAAGCTGTTGGTGAAAAGTTCCGTCTACCCGGAACGCTTTATTCATATACTTCCATAGCAAACGGCAATATCAATAAAACCTTTAAGGTCGATTATATGCAGGCGGACGGCGATATCAAGAGCTATATGTTCCAGATAATCAACACTTATGTGTTCAAGAATCCCGCGCAGATAATGGAAAATATTGACCGTGTTACCCGCCATATCAGAAAAAAGAACGAGGATGGAGTGTGTCTTCATTTCCATCATACCGAGGACGGCAGCAACTATATTCTCAGCGGCAACAGCGAGTGCTGGCGCGTTATGAACTATGTGGACTCCGTTACCTACAACAGCAGTGACGACCTGACTGTGGTACGCTATACAGGTGAGGCATTCGGACGCTTTCAGACTCAGCTTTCCGATTTTGACGCGGCTCAGCTTTATGAGACTATCCCCGATTTCCACAATACTAAAAAGAGACTTGCGCAGCTTTTTGAGGACGCCGAAAAAGACCCTGTGGGCAGAGTAGACAGTGTAAGGGGCGAGCTTGACTATATAAAGAGTGTAGAGGATATTGCGACAAAACTTACGGATATGTACGAAGACGGAGCATTTCCTCCCCGCGTTACCCATAACGATACAAAATCAAACAATGTCCTTTTTGACCGCCGTACAAAAAAGCCTCTTGTTGTCATAGATCTTGATACCGTTATGCCGGGCATGGCAATGTATGATTTCGGAGACGCGGTTCGTTTTGCGGCAAATACCGCTGAGGAGGATGAGCCCGATACCGATAAGGTGGGACTTGATCTTGACAAATTCAGGGCTTTTGCCGAGGGGTATATACCCTTTGTTCGTGACTCTCTGACTCCTCTTGAAGTGGACAGCATGGTTCTAGGCGCTTTCTCTATCACTGTTGAGCTTGCCGCCCGTTTTCTTGATGACTATATCACGGGAGACAAGTATTTCAAAATAAATTATGAGAATCACAATCTGGTCAGAACCCGCTGTCAGTTAAAGCTTGCTCAGGATATGTACGAAAAACGGGACGAAATGAAAGAAATTCTGAAAAAGATTTAAGAGAAAAAGAAGCTGCCGAGGCAGCTTCTTTTTCACACATTAAGCTCTGAGTCTGCGCGCTTATGCCCGAAAATGTAACAAAATATTAAAAATTTCAAAAAAGTTCAAGAAAAAAAGTAAAAAAAGTATTATCTTGCGTATATTATTGTGAAAGATATTGCCCGTAAAGGACGGTGGATATTATGACCGTGGCAGAGCTTTTTTGCGAAAGAGAAAAAAACACCCTGTCACCGTACGCTTTTCTGACCTGCAATACCGCAGGCAGGGATCATCCCTACACGCCCTGCAATAACAGAACGGAGTTCCAGCGGGACAGGGACAAAATAATCCATTCAAAATCCTTCAGGCGGCTTATGCACAAAACGCAGGTATTCCTGTTTCCTGTGGACGAGCATTACCGCACAAGGCTAACACATACCCTTGAGGTGGCGCAGATTGCCCGTATTATATGCCGCGCTCTGCTATTGAATGAGGATTTGTGCGAGGCGGCGGCTTTGGGACACGATCTGGGGCATACTCCTTTCGGTCACGCAGGAGAAGCCGCAATGCAGCAGTGCTTCAGCTCCGATTTTACCCATTACAAGCAAAGCGTGCGCGTGGTGGAGAAGCTGGAAAAGGACGGCGCGGGACTTAACCTTACCGTTGAAGTGCGGGACGGTATGCTCAATCACGCCGGTGACAGCGTTGCTTCAACGCTTGAGGGGCGCATAATCAAGTTTGCCGACCGTATCGCCTATATGAATCACGATATTGACGATGCCTGCCGTGCGGGGGTTATGACTATTGAAGATATACCAAAAGACATTCTCAATACAGTCGGCAGAGGTCACAGCGAGAGAATTAATACTATGGTGACCGCCGTAATAGACGCTTCCCGCGACAAGCCCGATATTTCCATGACTCCCGAGGTGTTTCAGGCGTATGAGGAGCTGAGAGATTTCCTGTTTGACGCCGTTTACCGGAATCCCGTTGCAAAAGGTGAGGAGTCAAAGGCAAAAGCCATGCTTACGGAGCTGTTTGACTATTTTTCAAAGCATCCGGAGGAAATGCCCGAGCTTTATTATAAAAATATCGAAGCCGAGGGCGTGGGCAAGTGCGTCTGCGACTACATATCCGGAATGACGGACAGATATGCCATAGACACTTTCAAAAAGCTGTTTATTCCCTCTGTCTGGCAGACACCGTCCGACTATTGACAATAACTGATTCTGAATAATTCTGAATAATAATATTGGAGGATGCTGATGATACCGGCAAGTGTTATCGAAGATATAAAATACAGAAACAGCATCGAAGACGTAATATCATCGTATGTAAACCTTACGCGCTCCGGCGCAAATTTGAAAGGGCTCTGTCCCTTTCACAGTGAAAAGACGCCCTCTTTTACCGTTTACACGGGAGACGGTCACTTTTACTGTTTCGGCTGCGGGGCAGGCGGCGATGTTATAAGCTTTATAATGCGCATAGAAAATCTTGATTACCGCGGCGCTCTTGAATTTCTCGCCCGCCGCTGCGGAATAACTCTGCCGGAAGAGGACGGCGGACACGAAAAGGGCGGAGTCAGCCGAAACCGAGTGCTTGAAATGAATCTGTGCGCAGCAAAATTTTTCCGAAATGTGCTGTTTTCACCTGAGGGACAAGCAGGACAGGAGTACTTTGCCAAAAGACAGCTTTCAGGCGCAACAATTAAGCATTTCGGGCTGGGATACGCCCCCAATTCCTATGACGCTCTGAAAAAGCATTTGCATTCTCAGGGCTTTACAGATGAGGAAATGGTGGCGGGTTACCTGTGTCAAAGGTCGAAAAAGAATGAAAAAAACACCTATGACTGTTTTCGAAACAGGGTAATGTTCCCTATAATAGACACGGCGGGGAACATAGTGGCTTTCGGCGGACGGGTGCTTGACGATTCAAAGCCGAAATATCTGAATTCCGCCGACACTCCCGCGTTCAGAAAAAGCAGGCACCTGTTTGCTCTGAACTACGCTAAAAACCATACGGAGGACGGATTTATCCTGTGCGAGGGCTATATGGATGTTATAGCGCTCCATGCCGCAGGCTTTGAAAACGCCGTGGCTACTCTCGGCACCGCCATAACCCCCGACCATGCCCGGATTATGAAAAAGTATACGGATAAAGTAATTATATCCTATGACAGCGACGAAGCGGGTCAAAAGGCTGCTGATAAAGCGCTGAGACTTCTGGGAGAGGCGGGAATTGAGGCAAAGGTGCTGACAATTCCCGGCGCAAAAGACCCGGACGAATATATTAAAAGCTACGGACGGGAAAAATTTGCAGAGGTACTGCGAGGCTCCCGCTCAGGCTTTGAGCATAAAATACACAAAGTTCTTGCAAAATATGACTTGAACGATTTGAACAATGCGGACATAAAGGCGCGAGCCGCAAGAGAGCTGTGCTATGCGATTGCAAACACGGAGTCGAAAGTTGAGCGGGATATATACTGCCAACGGATTGCTTCGATTTTGAATGTTGATGTTTCTTCAATTAAAAGCGAGGTAACCGGTATTCTTCGACGAGAGGCGGCAAAACGTAAAAAAGAACAACATACTCAGGTGGTGCGCATTACCTCGGGCAGCGGGGACAGGGTTGACCCCGATTTTGCAAGAGCGCCGGGGAATGTCCGGCTTGAGGGCGCCGTAATCGGTATGCTGCTTTTGCATAAAGAATATATTGCTTTTGCCAAAGATAAGAACATACTTTCGTCTGAAATGTTCACTTCGGAGCTTAACCGCAGACTGTACGAAAAAATAACCGGAACCCCGGATTTTGACTTCGGTATGCTCAGTGAGGATTTCACACAGGACGAGGTGTCGAGAGCCGCTAAAATGATGTCCGACCGCAAAGGCCTGTCAAACAGCAAGGAGGTCTTTACCGACTGCGCCGGGAAGCTGCGGGAAATGACAGAAAAACTTAAAGAAAAAAAGGACGGCGCGGATCTCAGAGACATTATTGAACGCCGCCGCAAAGAAGCAGAAAACAACAGAAAATAAAGATACGGAGAGGTAAAATATGGAACAGGAAAAGAAACCGCTTGATGTAAAAGCGCTTATTGAAAAGGGAAAAGCTAAGGGCTCGCTTTCAAACTCCGACATAATGGAGGCAATCGAGTTTGCAGACTATGACATCGACCAGATTGAAAAGATCTATGACCAGCTTGAAGCAAACGGCATCGAGGTCATAAGCTATGAAAATCCCGAGGAATTTGAGGAAATTGAAACCGAGGTCGAGCAGCTTGAAAGTGCTGAGGATATGGAAAAGATGCTCCAGCAGGAGGGTCTTGCCATTGATGACCCCGTAAGAATGTATCTTAAAGAGATCGGTAAGGTGCCCCTGCTTGACGCCGAAAAGGAGCTTGAGATCGCCGAAAAAATGGCAAACGGCGACGAGCAGGCAAAGCAGATGCTTATTGAAGCTAACCTGAGGCTTGTTGTAAGCATTGCAAAGCGCTATGTGGGCAAGGGTATGTTCTTCCTCGA
This sequence comes from Candidatus Avispirillum sp., assembly GCA_051867715.1. Taxonomy (GTDB): domain Bacteria; phylum Bacillota; class Clostridia; order Oscillospirales; family CAG-272; genus Avispirillum. Next base: position 1,207 of record JBJDYY010000040.1, on the reverse strand, counting down.
CCTTATTCAGGAGGGCAACTTAGGACTTATGAAGGCCGTGGAAAAGTTCGACTATACAAAGGGTTACAAGTTTTCCACTTACGCAACCTGGTGGATACGCCAAGCCATTACACGTGCCATAGCAGACCAGGCAAGGACTATCCGAATTCCCGTTCATATGGTGGAGACCATACACAAGGTGTCCCGCTATCAGCGTCAGCTTCTTCAGGAACTGGGTCATGAGGCAACTCCCGAGGAGGTTGCGGAAAAAATCGGTATGTCCCCCGAAAAGGTGCGCGAGATTATGAAGATCGCGCAGGATCCCGTTTCTCTTGAAACTCCTATCGGCGAGGAGGAGGACAGCCACCTGGGTGACTTTATTCCCGACGACGATTCTCCCGCGCCCCAGGACGCCGCATCCTATGCAATGCTCAGAGAGCAGATAAAAGAAGTTCTTCACACTCTGACCCCCAGAGAGGAGCATGTGCTGAAGCTCCGCTACGGTCTTAATGACGGCAGGACTCATACTCTTGAAGAGGTGGGTAAAGAATTCAATATTACCCGCGAGCGTATCAGACAGATAGAAGCTAAGGCTCTTCGTAAGCTCCGTCATCCCAGCCGTTCAAAGCGTCTCAAGGACTTTCTTGACTGATTACGGTATCCGTTTTGCCGCAAAATATGAATTATCGGTGAAGCGTTTGAAAATTATGCCGTATCAGCATACATAACCAAAAATAAACTTGACATATAATGCCCTTTGATGTAAAATACATAGTGTTATAAAGCGCGCAGCGCTAAGGAGGATCCCGATGAAAAGAAAGCTCGTATGTATACTGCTATGCCTTGTTTGTGTTGTGACCTGCGGTATGTTTGCAGGATGCGAGGATGTTGAGAGCAATACTCCCGCCGACGGCTCTACCGGCACCGATACAAGCTCTGACGACCGTTCCAGTATGACTCTGACTCTGTGGGTGCCTACATCCGACGACACCACCGAGGAGGCAATATATGCGGTAGAAGAGGCTATAAACGCCATTACTCAGGCTGAATTTGACACTGCAATCAAGCTTTACGCAATTCCTACCTCCCAGTACGACCAGACCGTAAAAGAGAGACTGGAGCTTATTCAGAAGCGCACCGAGGAAGAGGAGCAGCTTGCCATTGATAAGAGAAAACAAGAGATCGAGGCGGCTAAGAACGGCGAGACTCTTGTTGAGGAGTCCACAGC
>JBJDYY010000039.1:0-5909 GCA_051867715.1 Candidatus Avispirillum sp. | reverse complement strand
CAAAAGTTTTTTGGAGTCCTTAGAACCTTTTTCTCAAAAAAGGTTCTAAGCGGTGTGAGGGTCTCCGTCTCAACGGAGCCCCGGCAGAGCCCCGCTTACCGTCGGGAGTGGAAGCACGCTCGCGTTTGCGACACCTGATTTTTCCCACCTATTTGAGTTTTTCGGGGTCTCGGGGTGCTTTTCTCTAAAAAGCACCCCGAGCGGAGCGCGAGGCAGAGCCTCGCATATACCCGCCGGGGTCAGGGGCAGAGCCCCCACAAAAACATATAAAAATCTGCCGGAGGGAGACCCTCCGGCAGATTTATTGTCATAACCGACAGATTATTTTGTTACTCTTCTCTTTCTGACAGTGATGATTACAGCGCATCCGAGAGTTGCAACAACTGCTACAAGCACGATGAATGCGATTCCGTCACCGGTGGTGACAGTATATCTGTAAGAGTCAGTCAGAGATTTAACGATGTCGCCGATAGCGGCATTGTCATCGGTAGCATTGAGAACGATTTCGAAGTAGGTATCGCCTGCCTTAAGTCCCTTGACAAAGTCAAAGTTATTAATGGTGATAACATACTCGCCGTCTGCCGTATTCTCTACGGTGTAGGTGCCCTCATCAAGACCCTTTACGGAGTCGAAAGCAGCCTTTGCGGAGTCAAACTTAAGAGTAAAGGAAAGCTGAATAGCAGTGAGATACTCGCTCTTTACGGGAATCGGAATATACCACTTGCCGTCCTTCTTGTATGCACCGTCGAGATTCAGCTCACCGCCGCCGGTTTCCTCTGTAATAACAGGAGCGTTTCCGCCGCCTGCGCTCTCATTCGCTTCATCAATCTTCGCATTGGTTGCAAAGTTGTAGATACGAACGTTATCGTACATAACCTGAGTGTTCATCTGTCTGAATATCATCAGGGTGCCGTTTTCAAGAGCGTCTCCGGAGTAGTAGAAGTATCTCCATTTGGTATTGAATATCATTTTACCCCAAGGATTGTCTGCATTGTCGGCGTCGGTAGACAGATCGTCAATCCAAAGACGGGCGGTGCAGGACTCGTTATCGAACTGGAAGCGCCAGGTGTACCAGTTGTCCTTCTTGAGATCGTAGTCAGCGCTTGCGATAATCTCAGGAGCATTGGAGTCAGCGCCTGTGTTGTTTACGATACGGAACTGTCTGTCATTAAAGAAATATCCGCAGCGGAAGGAGATATTGTCCGAGCCGCCGAACCAGTTGTAAAGTGCTGAAGAATAAGCGTCAACATTTACCTCGGTACCGGTGTAGCAGATATCAAACTGGAAGGTGTAGTTTGTAGGAACAGACACTCTGATATCGCCGTCGCGGGAGTCGATGTAAGTCTGTACCGGATCGGTGAAACGGTAGTCAAGCACATTGCCGTGGTCGCCGCCGATGTTGGAAATCTTACCGTTGTACTCGGGAGCGCCCCATACAGACAGGTCTGCGGGATCATCATAAGTAAGAACCGAAAGCTGGTCGTAAGTTTTCTTGGTCTCCTTATATGTATCTCCTGCCATGTAGTCATAGTATACATTCTGAGGATCGCGGTTAGTCGTGCTGAACTTAGCGTCAAGCAGGCTGGTGGGATCATAGGTAGTATAACTGCCGGGTGTTACGGAATCTTTAACAAGAGTAACGCAGTTGGAACCGGTACAGGTCTTTGCGCCCTCTTCCTGCTGAGCGTTACAGATACCGGAGCCCCATGTCATGAATGCGTCCCACTTAGCGTCGGGATTGGCACCGTCATCAAGAACCGCAACAGACATACCGAGCTTTCTTCCGATACCGCCGGTAACATTGGAACGGGGATTGTACTCGCCGTAATTAAGAGAGGTGATAAGATCGCTTCTGTTCTTTAAGCCGATGTATGCCCAAGGAATAGCAATCTCATAGGTAGTGATGCCGCTGGAGGTATCGCTGGAATAGGAGGAACCTGCGGGAGCAACAACTGCCTTAGCAGTTCCCAGGGGGTTATTTGAAAAGCTGGTCATACCCTTGTTGGAGGTATTCTCCCAAGCCTCGGTAAAGCCGCCCGCTATTTCAGTATATCCGAACAGGAAGTCGGGAACGGTCTTGTCGCTGGACCAGGGCTTCTGCAGGTCAGCGGTAACATAGAATTCCTTACCCTGAACAGCACCGTTAGGTCCTGCGGGGTCAACACGGGTCTGGAGAGCGTCTCCGTCCCATGTATCGGTTGTGCCGTTCTTAAGGCTGTGCTTATCGGGATCGTAGTTTTTCAGACCTATGTAGAAATAGTTCTCATCCCATCTGAGCCACAGATAGTAATACCAACTGTTGTAGTCGGTTCTTTCACCGGTTCTCCAGTAAAGGAAGCACTTATAAGGTGATTCGCCGTGTTTTGTCTCACAGTCGGTTGCCTCTACCATTACGGTATACTCGCCCCACTCAGCGTCGGAAATATATCCGTCGATGGTAGGAGCGGCGGCAAAATATTTAGCTTCAACATAGTCAATGTTTACAGCCGCTGCCGCACTTGTCGGTATTGCAAAGATCAGCGCGGAAGCGAGCATTGCAATTACGAGAACAAGTGAAATTGATTTTCTCATTGCGAAAACCTCCAAAATATTTTTGTTGCCTCAAAACAAACGGCAACTTTACATTGTCATTATATATTTCCGTTACCTGTTTGTCAATAGAATGATAAAAAAGTTCATTATTTAATAACATATTTTTTCGTCCGAATAACCATATTTATCCAACTTCGGCGCAATTTTTCGTCAAAACGGAAAAAGTACCGCGGAAAGTTCCGCGGTACCGATTTTATTCGTCTTCTTTTTTCGCTGCGTGCTTTCCGCAGGCGGGGCAGATAATGTCGGCAGGGTCAAGGCTTTCGTCGTAGCAAATGGTGTCGCCGCAGTTTTCGCACATCATGCACCGCATACCCTCCGCGTCAACATCGAAAACGTCTCCGTCCTCACCGTCGCCGCAGCCGCTGCAACCTTCGCATACGCCATCGCAGCCGTCCTCGCCGTCGTCCTCGTCTTCGTCGTCATACTCGCCGTATTCCCAGATGTCGTCATCGTCATCGTCGTCATAATCGTCATCGTCGAGGCACACGCCGTCATCAAAAACATATTCCTCAAGCTCGCCCAGATCCTGGTCAAGCTCGTCCACATAGTCCTGAAGCTCCCCGGTCTCGCCGTCCAGAGTCTCAACGGCAGAAGCAATTTCGGCAACCAGATCTATAAGCTCGCCTATAAGCTTGCCCTCCGGCTTTTCCCTGTCAAGCTTCAGCCCGTCCGCAAGTCCCTTGAGATACGCGCTTTTCTCGCCTATGGTCATAATTTTCCGTCCTTTACGCTCTTTCGAGATATTCGCCGGTTCTGGTGTCTATGCGGATACGCTCGCCCTGATTGATAAACAGAGGAACACGTACAACTGCGCCGGTCTCAACGGTAGCGTTCTTGCTGGTACCGGTAGCGGTATCGCCCTTAACACCGGGCTCAGCGTCGATAATCTCAAGCTCTACGAACATGGGAGGCTCAACGGAGAACACATTGCCCTTGTAGGACTTGATGGTGCAGATCATTTCCTCCTTGACATACTTGAAGTTGTCGGACAGCTTGTCGGCGTTCAGAGGGATCTGCTCATAGCTTTCCATATCCATGAAATAATACAGATCGCCGTCGCTGTAAAGATACTGCATATCCTTGCGGTCAATGCGGGCATCCTCAAACTTGTCCGTGGGGGAGAAGGTCTTCTCAACCACAGCGCCGGTTATAACGTTTCTCAGCTTGGTGCGTACAAACGCCGCGCCCTTACCCGGCTTTACGTGCTGGAACTCGATGACCTGCATTACCTGACCGTCCATATCGAACGTAATTCCGTTTTTGAAATCTCCTGCTACTACCATAATTCGGTTATCCCCGAAGGGATAGCTCCTTTCACAAAATAATAAAATGCTACGGATATTTTAATATATAAATGCCCGTTTTGCAATAGCTTCCCGCGATTTTTTAGCAAAAACCGTTAAAAATCATATCTCAATAAGCTCTTTTGGGCACTTTGTAAGGTTTACGGCGCCGCCCTTTGTGATATAAACCATATCCTCAATACGGCAGCCGTACTTCCCTTCAAGATAAATACCGGGCTCCACGGTGACCACATGTCCGGCTTTCAGCTTTCCGTCACCGGCGGCAACGGAAAGAGTGGGCGCCTCGTGAATTTCAAGTCCCACGCCGTGACCGAGAGAGTGACCGAAAGCGCCCTTGTACTCGGGGCAGGCGTCGACGATATCGCGGGCAATCTTATCCATTTTGTAAAGGGACTCGCCCTCGCTGATAACATCAAGTACGGCGCACTGAGCCTCCAGCACCTTGTTGTACAGGCGTTTCATAGCCTCGTCAGCTTTGCCTATAACTATGGTGCGTGTCATATCGGAATGATACCCGCCTATCATGGCACCGAAATCAAAGGTCATAAAGCCTTTTTCAATCTTCACGTTTCTCGGAACGCCGTGAGGAGAGGAGGAATTGGTACCGCTGACGGCAATAGTCTCAAAGCTAATGCCCTCGCTGCCGTTTTTCTTCATCAGGAACTCAAGCTGCGCCGCAAGAAAGGTCTCCGTGCAGTCGTAGGTAATAAGGGGCAGAAGCTCCTCGAAGGATTTTTCTGCAATCCTCTGCGCACGGACAATACAGTCCACCTCTTCCTCGTCTTTCAGAATACGCAAATCGGTGAAAATATCTCCGCAGGGCACCAGCTCGCAGCAGTCCACGGCTTTTTTGAAGCTCTCAAGCTCACGGCAGGTAAGGCTTTCGTCCTCATATGCAAGAATACGGCAGCCCGACGCCGCAAGCGCCTCCCGCACCCACTGACCTACCCTTACCTGCGGCATGACAACCTCAAAATCGGCTGAGTCTATCTCGCGCTTTGCCGCCTCGATATATCTGAAATCCTGAAGCGCATATGCCGCGTCAGCGGTTATGAGCAGCGTGCCGTCGGGGTTGTTGAAGCCGCACATATACAGATGATTTTCGCTTTTTGTCACAAGCACGGCGTCAAAGCCCTTTTCTTTCATAAGACCGCGCAGAGCGGTCAGTCTCTTTGACATAACAAATACCTTCTTCCTTTATATCATTTTATATTATTATCATAAAAACCGAATGCGGCACCGGGTCGGCTCACTCCCCGTGAAGCCGCCGATATTTTTTCATATAGGGAATTTCAAGCAGGCGCTTGAATCTGAAAAACAAAGTCTTTTTGTCTTTAATGGGGGGTACAATGACCGAGGGAATTCCGAAGCGCTTCCCCGCGGCGCAGTCTGTCAGAAGCTGATCTCCCAAAAGCAAAGCCTTGCTTTTGTCAATGCCCAGAGCCTCCACCGCCGCCTTGAGTCCCTTTACGGACGGCTTTCCCGCCTTGGCATAGTGAAAACAGCCCATGCCTTTGCAAAAAAGCTCAACTCTTTCGGCGTTATTATTTGAAACAAACGCCACCTCAACACCGCCGCGCCGCATTTTCTCTATCCATTCAAGCACCCTCTCCGGCGGGGTCGGGTCGTCGTAAGTCGCCACCGTGTTGTCAATATCGCTGAGTATTGCCTCGGCGCCCATTTCGCGCACGGTCTCCGGCGTCAGAAGCTCATAGCTTTCAAGCACCAGATCGGGTATGAGCAGTTTTTCAAATATCACATCTGCCTCCGAAATTTTTCGTACTTCGTGTATTTTAGCACATATGAGCGGAAAATGCAACTTCCCCACCGTTTGTTTTTACTTTTCAAGTCAAAACCGCCGGCAAGTCCGGTGATCCCCGCTGTGGCTGTAAGCCGCTGTTGCTGGCTGGGCTTAGAGCCCACCAATACTTCCGGCATTTGCTAATTTGCCCCAAAGCCGCAAATGCGGCGGGATACTTTCGCCTCCCTTGTGTAAAGGGAGGTGGCACG
>JBJDYY010000038.1:0-5935 GCA_051867715.1 Candidatus Avispirillum sp. | reverse complement strand
CTACGGAAAAGCCGATGAACAGGTTGACCAGCAAGGTCGTAAGCGCGCCTGTGGCTCCCACGGCTCCCAGCGCCTCGTTGCCGGCAAAGCGCCCCACCACCACAAGGTCTGCGGTATTAAAGAGCAACTGCATCAGATTCGTAAGAAAGACCGTGGCGCTGAAAAGCAGTATTTTGGGCAAAAGAGGCCCATTTATCATATCTATTTCGTTTCTCGGTTTTTTAAGCTTCATTTGACCGTATTACCGTCCCGATACCCAACTGAAATTTTCCAAACGCTACTATTGTATACTGTGCGCCGCCCCTTTGCAAGCGAGTTTTGCTTTTTCTCCGTTTTAGCCGATTTTGTACGCAAAAAAGCGGAAAACAAAAGTACAAATGCCGAATAAAGCAATACAGACGTACCTATTTCAAAAGCCACAAGACCGCGGCAGAGAAAAGAAGCGGCAAGCCTTACTGCCGTGCAGGCGCACAGGGACGAAATAAGCGGAACGAGAGCGTCCCGCGCCCGCAGAGTGACATTTGTAACAGATACCATACGGGTAATGCTTAAAATAAAATTCACCGTTTCCGTAATATAGACGCACGCCACATATCCCTTAATACCGAAAAGCGGAAGCACACACAGAACAAGCACAAGAGAGAGAAAGGCGTCGATAATATTTACTTTCATGCAGTACACCTGCTGTCCCATCCCCTTAAGTACACAGTCAACCGCGGTGTCAAGGTACATAATGGGTATGAGCGGCGCAAAAGCGGCAACATATGTTCCCGCCTCGGCACTTGAATATATAGACAAGCCCAACTCTCCTCCGAAAGCGAGAAATACACCTGCGGCGCCTACCGCAAATATCAGCGTCAACCGCACACAACGCCCTGCAATACGGGCGGCGCCCTCCCGGTTCCCGAGAGCCTGAGTTTCCTCAAGCTCCGGAATAAGCAGCGAGGCGGCGGCTATGACCACGGATGATGGGAAGAATATAAGCGGAAACGCCATACCGTGCAATACTCCGTATGAGGCAAAAGCCGCTTCGGCGTTGCCTCCGAAACGCCTGAGTCCCGCGGGTATGGCAATATGCTCCGCGCATAAAAGTCCCTGCCGTACATAGGAGCCCACCGCCACGGGGAAAGCCACTGCGGCGGCGCGCCGCAAGGCTCCCCTGTCTGCCCCGCTGAATATGCTTCGTGCTTTTGCCTTTTTCCCGACACCTTTCGCTCCGCCTGCCGCTTTGCATACGCCCTTTGTTTCTTTGGCCCGCAGCGCTCCCGCCGCAGTCCTTGTTCTCCCCGCGGTTTTCATACTCTTCGCGTCACCCGCACTTTTGCCGCCGCCCGCGCCCTCCGCCGCCGTTTTTACTGCATTTTTGCTGCTTTTGACCCTGTCGCCGAGATACAACAAAAGCGACAGCAAAAAAGAGCCTATTTCCGCCACCGCGGCTCCGCCGATTACAGAAAGGCAGGCGTATTCCGCGCCCCTCATACCAATCAGTTCAAGCGCGGCGGACACGGCAAAAATGCTTATAAGCTGCTCCGAAACGGAAATAAGCGCATTTTTATACACCTTGCGCAGTCCCGTAAAGTATCCTGCAAGGGCGGAGGTGAGCGACACGGCGGGAATAGCAAAGGATGAAAGCCGCAAAGAGGACACGGTGCGGGCGTCGCCTAAAATATAAGTTCCCACGGGATATGCCAGTGCGTGCAGCAGAAGTCCCGCAAGCGTACCGAAAAACAGAGCGTACACAATGCAGCCGCCCATTTCTCGTTTCAGTGCTCTGCGCGTATCACTTCCGTTCATTCCCTGCGCCTCGCAAAGCGCCAGTCGGCGGGAAGTAAGCCTCACCGCCGCAAGATTGACGCCGGACAGACCGAGAGTTACCGCAAGAGAATACACGCTGCCCACAAGGGTAAACAACCCTACCGCACCCGCGCCCGCCTTTCTCGTGACGAAAGCGTTGAAACTGACGCCTATTGCCCGCATTGCCACCGTGACCGCCGCCAGCAGTACGGCGTTGAATATATATTTTCTGCTTTTCCGCATTATCCGCTCCGTAGGTATTTTTTATATTTATACTTGATTTTTCCCTAAGGTATGACATATGTGCGCTGCCGACCTGCGAAAAGATACGCGAAGTTTCATCGCTCGAAAAAAGGGGCCGCATCGCAGCCCCTTCTTGATTTTCGGGTATTATTTGGTGTTTCTCGTTCTCTGACAGCCTCTGTCAAATTCGGGATTCCAGCCGTAAAAGTTTTTACAGTCGCTGTCATCCTGCGCAAGCCGCATTGCCTCACCGAAACGCTGAAAATGCACAACCTCACGCGCCCGCAGGAATTTTATGGGATCGCATATATCAGGGTCGTCGATGAGCCGCAGAATATTGTCGTAGGTTACTCTTGCTTTTTGCTCAGCCGCCAGATCCTCGCTGAGGTCAGCAAAAACATCGCCCTTTACGCCGAAGTACTCGGCGCGGAACGGAACGCCGCTTGCGGCGATAGGATAGATACCCGCGGTGTGATCCACAAAATAGGTATCAAAACCGCTGCGTTTAATCTCCTCGATGCTCAGATTTCTCGTAAGCTGATAAACGATAGACGACACCATTTCCACATGTGCCAGTTCCTCCGTGGCTATATCGGTAAGTGTGCCGATAATACGGTCGTCGGGCATTGTGTAGCGCTGACACAGGTATCTGAGAGAAGCACCAAGCTCCCCGTCAGGACCGCCGAGCTGGGAAATTATGACCTTTGCGGCAGCCGCGTTGGGAGTCTTAATGTTTATGGGGTACTGAAGCTTTTTTACATATTGCCACATAATTTTCTCTCCTTATCTCTTTGTACGGCATGCGCACATATCCTGTGTCTGCCACGGCCACGGGCTGTCGGGCCATATCCAGCAATCCCTTGCGGGATCGGAAAAGGCTGTCAGCGGGCCGTATTTTTCTTCGTATTTTTCCGTAAGCTCAAACAGCTCCCTTCTTTTGCAGCGGAAGTAATCAAGAGCTTCTTTGCAGTGCGGATGCGTATTCAGGAACAGAGCGGTTTCGTGTACGCAAAGCCCCAGAGCGCTGATTCTTGTCTCAAGGGCGTATCTGCTGTCGGTGCAGGAGGTATTCATAAGTTTCTGTCCCTCCTTTGGCAGCAGGGTGTGGGGTAAAACGGAAAGACCAGTTCTCTGAACAGTGTGCCCTCGCGAAGCGCTGTCTCGCAGTCCATAAGATCGCCCCACTGCTGCATGGGGATATATGACATGGCAAGAGTAGGCGCGGGAATCACTCTGTCGTTGCAATCTGTATTTCTGCATCTCTCGGTCATACATCCACAGCCGGTATCCGTGCGCCTCTCAGTCATGCGTCCGCAGCCGGTATCCGTGCGTCTCTCAGTCATGCGTCCGCAGCCTGTATCGGTACGGCGTTCAGTCTTGCAGCCGCAGCCGGCATCCGTGCGTCTCTCTGTCATGCGACCGCAGCCGATGTCGGTGCGTCTCTCGGTCATGCGTCCGCAGCCGGTGCCTGTGTTTCTCTCATCAGTACATCTGCACCCGGTTCTGTTTTCGGTGCGTCCGTCATTATTTGAGCGTGTACACATGGAATTTGTATGTCTTTCACAGCTACTGCGCGTACGCTCTGCGCAACTTGCGGTGCGTGTCATACAGCCGTCGGTGCGTTCCACGGTTCTGTTCTCCGTACCCCGGCATCCGTTTGCACATCTCGGTTTATCTTCACGGGTGTCACGGCGGCATTCACACCGTCCCCTCTCTGTCCCGTATTCACGGAAGAACAGCTCCGCAGAGATCCTGTCTCTGGGGGTGCTGTTTTCATCCCGATAATTCATCTTTTGTATTTTCCTTTCTTGATTTTTCTCTTTCGGAGCGCAACAGCGCTCATTACAGTATATGAGCAAAATCCCCACGCGGGCACAGCCGCACGGCTGCATTTGATTTGCTTGACAACTTCAACAAAATTTGATATAATTCAATAAAATAACAAGGTACAATTCATTAAATCGGCAACTAAAGGAGAAAATCATATGTTCTGCGAAAAATGCGGTCAGAAAATCGACGGCTCGGCAGCTTTTTGCCCTTTCTGCGGTGCAAAAATGTCTGATGAAAATGCCAATACAACAAACTCCTCCGCTTCTGCATACGCCGAAACAGCCGAATCGCCCGCGTACAGCGAAGCGTCACCGGCGGTGCAGACCGCGGCTCCTGCAACCGAGGCTCCTGCAAACGGCGAGGCTTATACTCCCGCACCCAAAAAGAAAATGAAGCTCTGGCTGAAGCTTGTGCTGTTTATCGGCGTACCGCTAATTATCATCGCAGCACTTGCGGCTGTAAACTTCCGCTTTCTCTCGGGACTGTTTCTGAAAACCTTTGCCCCCGATGTTTATATGGCAAGCGTTGAAAAAACCGCCATTCAGGACGGCCTTGACGCCTTTATCCCCGGCTACGGCTCAATGCTGGAGCAGTCTGACAGCACGGAAACGGTGCCCAACTCTTTTGAAGCAAAAATGGATCTTTCCGGGCTGTATAACAGTTACGGCTACGGCATGTCCGACTCTGATCTTTCATGGCTCAAGGATGTGACGGTAAAATACTCATACGCTGACAGTGACGGCAGCATCGGCACCGAAGCCCTTATATACATAGGCGACACCCCCGTACTTACGGTAAAAGAAGTAGTCGACAAGGAAAGCGGCGAAAAGTATCTGACAATTCCGGAGCTCAGCGGCGACCCCGTAAAGGCATATGAGAATAATAACTCCTCCGCTTTCTCCGACAACGACACGGAAATGCTGAAAGACTTTGTCACTTCCCTGCCCGAGGCAGAAGTGCTGAAAGGTCTTGCCAATAAGTATTCGGCAATACTTATGAACGGCATTAAAAATGTCAAGGTCAGCAACGGCACGGTGACAGTAGGCAGTGAAGAAGTCAAATGCACCGAGCTTCGCCTTGAAATGGACAACGAAGCTGCCGGAAAGCTCATGGAAGAACTGCTCACAGAGGTCAAAAAAGACGAGGATATAAAGAAGATCATAACCGATTTTGCAGGTGCGGCTGCAGAGGCGTACTCGCTTACGAATGAATATGCCGACATAATCGACCCCGACAAGACATACAGAGAGTTTATTGACGCCGTTGACGAGCTTCTTGTCGAAGCGCGGAATATGCAAAAGGGCGACGAAAAGAACGATACTTACCTTGTACTTACCGATTATGTTACCGCAAAGCACAAGCTTATAGGCAGAAAAATCGAAGATGCGGAAAACGGCGAATTTCTCTTTGCGGCAAAAGCAGAAAAGAAAGGCGAAGCCGTTTACGAGTTTAACTATAACGACGAAACCTGCTTTGAGGCGACCGTCAAAGAAGATAAAGACACCGTCAGCGCAGAATTCACGCTTACGGAAGACGGCAGCACCGTCCTTACGGGCGAGATTTCGGGGACAAATCCCAAAGCAGTTAAAAACAGCGGCGTATTAAGCTTCAAAGCAAAGCTTGATTTTGAAGACGATTCAAGTATAATCGACGATGACCTTGAGTTTGACAGCACCACCCTCGGCTCCGGCACAGTGGAAATCAGCTACGAAATCAATGACGAGGGACTGAAATTCGGTCTTTCGGCGTACAATGCCGACAAAACGGTTTTCGACATCGCTGTTGACAGTAAGTATGAAGAATCCTCTGCCGAAACCGATATACCCGATTCCTATCTGTATTACGATCCTGACGCTGACGATTATACGGACATAGTGGAATGGTTCAATACTCTTGATTATGCCACCTTTGCCGAAAACATGCAAAAAGCGGGCGTGTCGGATGAAATGACAGTTTATATTGAATACTTAATATTCTATAAATTGGAATACTACGTCTTCGGCGAAGATTACTATTACTTCAATGACGAAGACGATTATTACGATGATTACTATGATGATTATTACTA
>JBJDYY010000037.1:0-5955 GCA_051867715.1 Candidatus Avispirillum sp. | reverse complement strand
GTCGATAGCAGACTTATAGCTACCCACAGAAAGAGAGAAATGCAAATTGAACATTAACCGCAGGGGCGGACGGTTTCACCGTCCGTAAAGCGATAGAAAAAGCGAAGAAGAAAGTGTACTTTCTTCTTCGCTTTTTCACGCTTGCCGCCTTCGCGGCTCCCCTGCGGGGATCACCCTGATTAAAAGTTTTTTGGAGTTCCAAGAACCTTTTTCTCAAAAAAGGTTCTTGGCGGGTCGGGGCGGAGCCCCGTATTATCTTACTCGCTTACTTCCCGCCGTTCAGATTGTTGTCGTATACCGTGTGAACATCGTCTTTTACTTTGGCGTTGTCTGCGATCCATTCCTGGGTGTATTTCATGCGCAGTTCTTCGCGAACATTTTCAATTCCGTAGTAATAGTCCAGAAAATCCTCGGCAGCGCTTAAATCGCTTATCTGGTATTCTTCAACCATTGCAAGTATCTGTTCATCGTAATATTCGTCGGTGTAGTTGATATTCTCCCGCCGGATTATATAGTACAGTATCATATCCTCGTAGCAGATATTCTCGCTTTTGTCCTTAAGATATGCATAATAATCGTCAAGGGAATCATATCCGAGACTCTTTACGTAGTCTTCAAGCGACATATCCTTACTTTGAGCGTTTGTGCGGGCGCTGTCAAGCATAGAATCGTAGGTTTCCTGATACTCTTTTTCCGGCAGTTTCAGAAGCTTTGAGTTTTTGCAGATATAGTTCCAGGCAAGCTGTGCTTTGTATCCGCTCACAAGCTCGGCGTATTCAACTTTCAGCTTGTTGCGCACCACCTCGCGGTAGTCTGCGGAGTTGTATCCTAAATGCTCGGCGTAGAAATTTTCATCCACCTGCGAATAGTCGATTGAATCAATGTAATTAAGATATATTTCCATTTTCAGCTCTTTGCCGGAGGCAAGATAGTCTTTATAATAGGGATCGGGAAGCGTAAGAGTGACGGTTTTGCTTTCTCCTGCGGACATACCCTCCACAGCCTCGTCAAGAGCGGGGAAGTAAAAGTAATTTGTACCGAGCACAAAGGACTGGCCGAAGCCCGTTTCCGAATCCTTTTCAAAGTTCAGAAGAGAATAGGTACTGCCGTCCTCCGTAAAAGTGCAGGTGGTGATTATGTCCACCACATCACCCGCCTGACAGGGGCGGTCGGGGTCTTCTTCTCTTATGCAGAACAGGGCAACATTCTGCTTAACTTTTTTGGAAATGTCATCTTCCGTAGGCTCAAAAGTAAGATCCGGCACTTCAATTCCGGTGTATTTGCAAACCTTTACATAATCGGGAAGATAATAGTCGTATTTTTCCCCGGTGGAATCGTAAGACGCATATTTCTTGTCTTTGCAGGCGCAAAAAGACGCTCCGCAGGCGCAAACTGCAAGTATGAGCGTTAAAGCGCGCAGTGCTTTTTTCATAGTAATTACCGTTCCTTTCCTTTGCGTTGAAAGTATGTCAAGTTCCGCTGCTCTCCGCTTTGACCTTGACGACTTTGAACTTCAGCCGTCCCGTAATCTTTCTGAGGACTGCGCAAAACAGCAGGGAAAGGGCGCAGAGCACAAGCAGATACAAAAGCGTAAAGTAAACATAATCTCCCGCAATAGTCAGCATTTCGTCCTTTGACACATCGTCGTATGCGCGCAGAAACGGAAGCACATTTGAAAATGTCAGATCGCATATGCGGGCGATAAAGTACAGAACAGAACTTAGAATGACAGGCAAAGCGGGGGAGAAACCTTTCGGACGCAAGGCTTTAATAACTACCGAAATCACAAGTGAACCGAAAGCCGCCACGGCGATATATGCAAGATCCACAACAGCCGTAAGAACAAGGGCAAGAGACGAGGTCATTTCGTATGAGTTGTAAAGTATGTCGAAAACGCAGGACAGGGCGGAGGCAAAGGCGGCGGCACCCAAAGATATAAATGAAGTGCGCAGGGAAGTGCGCCTGCCGAAATACATATCCGCGTATATGACCGATGCAATGCAGCAAGCGGTTGCCGCAAGGCTGAACGCAACGGTGCAGTAGCCTGCCGCTTTAGGCAGATATTTAATAATTGATCCGGAGCCGGTTATCATCACATCGGAGCCCCACAGGGTTTTCAGTATTCCGCACAGCTTGGAAAGCAGGCTGAATACCGCCACCGATAAAAGAGAGGCCAGCCGGTATTTTTTCAGTATACGAATTCCGTTCATATAACACCCCGAAAAATTTCTTAAAATATTTTATCATAATATACACGGGAAAGCAATAGAGGTATTTGTAAATATTTCTGCCGCCCATGCCGTGCATATTGAAATAAACGCGGTAATATACATTCAACAAAAGAAGAAAGGATGAATGTATATGGCAAAGCGATATGTAATGCCCATAGACCGCGGCCGCGCTCTGCTTGACTTTGCGCGTCCCGCCGATTACGCGGCAGTATGCGAGTATATAGAAATAATGGCAGAGCGTTACGATTTTCTGTCAGTAACCTCAATCGGCGAAACACTAATGGGAAAAAAGATTCATATGCTGACTTTGGGTGACGCGGGGGCGGAGAAAGGCGTTTTATATGTGGGAGCACACCACGGTATGGAGTGGATAACGACACTTATACTTCTGCGCTTCGTCAACGAATACTGCGAATACTATAAGGCTGCAAAACAGGTTTTCGGCGTGAATATCAGGTCAATGTTTGCGGAAAGGGAAATATGCGTGGTGCCGCAGCTTAACGCCGACGGAGTAGATATACAGATAAACGGTGCCGGTCGCGAAAACCCCATGTTTGACAGACTTATGAAAATGAGCGGGGGAGATTTTTCCCGCTGGCAGGCAAATGCCAGAGGCGTAGACCTTAACCACAACTATGATGCGGGTTTTGAGGAATATAAAAAGCTTGAAAAGAAAGAAGGCATACTGCCCGGAGCAACAAGGTGGTCGGGTGAATATCCCGAGTCTGAACCGGAGACGGGCGCTCTTGCAAACTACATACGCTTCAATGATAAAATATCTATGATAATGACGCTTCATTCTCAGGGCGAGGAAATATATTACACATCCGGAGGTCATGTGCCGGAAGGCGCGGGACAGCTTGCGGCAAAACTTGCAAAGCTGTCGGGATATACGGTTTCCGTGCCCGAGGGTCTTGCGGCATACGGCGGACTTACGGACTGGTATATAAAGGAATTTGACCGCCCCTCCTTTACCGTTGAATGCGGAAAAGGGGAAAATCCCATACGGGAAAGTAAGTATTTCCCTATATATGCCGCAATCCGCGAGATGCTTTTCTGCGCTCCCATGATGATATAGTATAAATGCAAAATTACAGATGTTCCGGTTTTCATTTCGGCGCATTTATTGACATACAGCCGAAAATACTGTAAAATATGGGTAGTATAAGGATATAAAATCTTTCGGGAGAATAAAAATGAAAGAGCAAAAAAAGCTTTTGATAGTTGACGGCAACAGTATACTGAACCGCGCTTTTTACGGAATCCGTCCCCTGAATGCCGCCGACGGTACGCCTACCAACGCCGTTTACGGCTTTGTAACCATACTGAAAAAGCACCTTGACGCCCTTTCTCCCGACTATCTTGCCTGCGCGTTTGACCTTAAAGCTCCTACATTCAGACATAAGATGTACGAGGGATATAAGGCTACCAGAAAGCCTATGCCGGAGGATCTTGCCGTCCAGCTTCCCTGGGCGAAAAAGGCTGCCGCCGCTATGGGCTTTCGCGTTATTGAATGCGAGGGCTGGGAAGCAGACGATGTCCTCGGCACTCTTGCCGCCATGGGAGACAGGGCGGAAGATGTTCATTCCTATATCCTTACGGGAGACAGAGATTCTCTTCAGCTTATAACGGAGCATACTTCCGTAATTCTTGTGAAAACGAAAGAGGATATTATATATGACCCCGCCAGGTTTTTTGAGGATTACGGCGTTACTCCCGAGCAGTTTGTGGATGTAAAGGCGCTTATGGGCGACTCCTCCGACAATATACCGGGAGTTGCGGGTATCGGCGAAAAAACCGCGCTGAAGCTTATTGCTGCCTGCAAAAGCCTTGAAGGGCTTTATGCCGATGAGAATATGGGCGGCGCGGGAAAAAGTGCAAAAGAAAAGCTTATTTCGGGCAGAGACTCTGCCTATATGTCCCGCGAGCTTGCAAAAATCAGCAGGGAAGCGCCGGTGGGAGTTACCCTTGATGAGCTTGAAAACCGCGGAGTAACGCCCGAGCTTACGGAAATATTCAACCGTCTCGGCTTTTCAGCGCTGCTTAAGCGCTTTGAGTTAACGGGCGCAAAAGGCGCCGATACCGCTAAGGCGGAAGAACTGCCCGAAATAAAAATAATCGGTGCGCCCGAAATGTGCGCACTTACCGGAGATACTGCTCTCGGTATATCGGACGGCTGCCTTTTTGCCGCAAACGGCGGGTCTCTCTATAAAATCAACCTTGAGGATATGCGCGGTGCGCATTTTTCGGAGCCGATAATATGCCACGATTGGAAAAGCCTTTATAAAACGCTTGAAGCATACGGCATTTCGGCAGACTGCGCCTTTGACACCATGAGCGCCGCATATCTTCTGTCACCGGGAGAAAACTCGTACCCCATTGACAAAACCGCTCTGCGTTATCTGGGAGTTCAGATGCCCGAAGTCGAGGGCGCGCAAGCCATGTATGCGCTGAAGCTGAAAGAGACCCTTTCAGCCGCTGTTGAAGAACAGGGAATGACGGCACTGCTTCGGGATATTGAGATACCCCTGTCCCCCGTGCTTGCCCGCATGGAGACCGCAGGATTCAGACTTGACTGCGAGGGGCTGCATAAGTATATAGGTCAGCTTACGGACATGCAGCAGCAGCTTGCACAGCGAATATTTATGCAAGCAGGCAGAGAATTCAATATCAACTCCCCCAAGCAACTCGGCGAAGTCCTTTTCGATGAATTAGGGCTTCCCGCTGGGAAAAAGACAAAGACGGGATATTCCACGGGAGCTGAAATTCTGGAGCGGCTGAGACCGTATCACGAGATAGTTGCAGATATTCTTGACTGGCGTCAGGTGACTAAGCTTATAGGCACCTACGGCGAAAATCTTATCGCTCTTGCCGACGGCGAGGGGCGCATACACACAAGTTTTAACCAGACGGGTACCGCCACGGGACGCCTTTCCTCCCTTGACCCCAATATGCAGAATATTCCGGTGCGCGGACAGCTTGGCAGAGAACTGAGACGGTATTTTACGGCTACCGACTCCGACCGTGTTCTCATAGACGCGGACTACTCACAGATAGAGCTTCGTCTGCTTGCTGATATAGCGGGGGACGAGGTTATGATACAGACATATATTGACGGCGGAGACATTCACGCGGCAACGGCGGCAAAGGTTTTCGGCGTGCCTCTTGAAAATGTTACAAAGGAGCTGCGCTCCAAGGCAAAGGCTGTAAACTTCGGTATAGTGTACGGAATTGGGGATTTCTCACTTTCACAGGATTTGCATGTTTCCAGAAAAGCGGCGAGAGAGTATATAGACAACTATCTTGCCACCTTTACCGGCGTTGACAGCTACCTGAAAAACACCGTTAAGGATGCGCGGGAAAAGGGATATACCACCACCCGATTCGGACGGCGCCGTCCCATACCGGAACTTTCTTCTTCAAATAAGAATCTCCAGGCATTCGGAGAGAGAGTGGCAATGAACAGCCCCATACAGGGTACCGCTGCGGACATTATTAAAATTGCCATGATAAATGTTGACCGCGCCCTGCGGGAAGCGGGAATTGACGCCCGTCTCATTCTTCAGGTACATGACGAGCTTATAGTGGAGTCTGCCAAGGACTGCGCAGACAAGGCGTCCGAAATACTGGTGCGCGAAATGGAAAACGCCGCCGACACCCGCGTACCTCTTACGGCAGAGGTGAACATAGGAGAAAACTGGTACGACGCAAAATAATAGTATAA
>JBJDYY010000036.1:0-26607 GCA_051867715.1 Candidatus Avispirillum sp. | reverse complement strand
CAATGATACAATTATCATTCTGAAAAATTTTCAGAATGCGGAAAAAGCCTCCGAGGACTACGCAAATAAAATACTTAAGGTGTTTCACAACGCAAAGCACTACGCAGACGATCTCTTTCCCCTCTTACAGATCATCGTTGAAAAAAGCGGAGAAAGAACCGTTCTCCCATAGCTTCATTTCCCGAAGAAAGCTCTGACGGCATATATAAAAGCATATCGAAAAAACGGCATTTCTGCCGTTTTTTTCAATATGCCGAAAGATCGGCGCAAGCTTTAACGGTTATAAAAGCCCCCGCAGTCCGCAGTTTTTCAGTATCCCTCGGAATCTGCCACGGCTTTTGTGGACTGAACCGTTCCGCGGGGATGCTGAGGCGGAGCGTATGCGGTATAGAGCTTCAGCGGAATATTCCCGGTATTTATAATATTATGCCATGTTCCCGCGGGAACAAAAACTGCGTATCCCTCCGTAAGAGGGCGCTGATAATTCAGCCTGTCCTCGCTGTGCCCCATCATAGTCACGGCGTTTCCGCTTACTATCTGTATAAACTGGTCTGTGTCCGGATGCACCTCAAGCCCTATTTCCCCACCTACCGGTATGGACATCAGTGCAAGCTGCAAATGCTGACCCGTCCACAGCACGGTGCGGTAATTCTGATTCTGAATTGCTGCCCTTTCAAGATTTACGGCAAAGGGCTCGGGACCGTAGTCGCTCATAGGTATATGATAATAATTACTGTTTCTGTTCACGGCGTTATCTCCTTTCACGCTATTATATGAAAGCCTTCGACAGACCGTGCAGACAACATGAAAAGCCACGTCCGCATATCAAAAAAGCATCGCTTTCGCGATGCTTTTCTGCCGTCTTTTCTTTGAAAGCAAGTATTTACTCCAGTTCAAAGGCGCCTGTATACAGCTGATAATAGGTGCCTTTTTGTGCAATCAGCTTTTCGTGACTGCCCCTTTCAATGATCCTGCCCTTATCAAGCACCATAATCACATCGGAATTGCGTACGGTGGAAAGACGGTGAGCAATAACAAACACCGTTCTGCCCCGCATGAGCTTATCCATACCGTCCTGCACCAGCGCCTCGGTACGGGTATCAATCGAAGAGGTAGCCTCGTCAAGTATCATTACGGGAGGATCGGACACGGCGGCGCGCGCTATTGAAATAAGCTGCCGCTGTCCCTGGGAAAGTCCGCTGCCGTCTCCCTTCAGCACCGTATTATATCCCTGCGGCAGCATACGGATAAATCCGTCGGCGTTGGCAAGCTTTGCCGCAGCAATACAGTCCTCATCGTCAGCATCGGGATTGCCGTAGCGCAGATTTTCCATAACAGTGCCGGTAAACAGATTTACATCCTGAAGCACGACTCCCAGAGAGCGGCGAAGATCGGCTTTCTTAATTTTGTTTATGTTTATCCCGTCATAGCGTATTTTCCCGTCAGCTATATCGTAAAAGCGGTTAATCAGATTCGTTACAGTCGTCTTTCCCGCTCCGGTAGCGCCGACGAAAGCTATCTTTTGCCCCGGCTCCGCATACAGGGAAATATCGTGCAGCACCTGTTTTTCAGGCACATATCCGAAATCCACTCCGTCAAGCTCCACTCTGCCGCAAACCTTAGTATATGTGACGCTTCCGTCGCCGTGGGGGTGCTTCCACGCCCACATACCCGTTCTTTTTTCGCTCTCACATATAGTGCCGTCAATTTCTTCAGCGTTTACAAGCGTTACATAACCGTCATCTGTTTCCCTCTCCTCGTCCATAAACGCAAATATGCGGGCAGCGCCTGCCAGCGCGGTCACAATGGAATTGAACTGATTTGATATCTGGGACACGGGATTTGTAAAGTTTCTCGACAAAGTAAGGAAAGAAGCTATCATACCAAGAGTCAGGGTACCTGTTCCCGTAAGGCCAATATTGGTCGTTCCCGCAATAGCCATGTATGCGCCGAGCACCGCAATAAAAACATACTGCACATATCCCAGCGCGTTCATCATGGGCATCATGGTGTTTGCATAGCCGTTCGCACCGGCGGAACTTTGCTCCCACGCCCTGTTTCTTTTCTGAAGCTGTTCCTTGGCTTTTTCCTCGTGGCAAAACACCTTAATAACCTTCTGCCCGTTTACCATTTCCTCAACATAGCCGTTTACATCGGCGAGATTTTTCTGCTGCATCATAAAGAAGGTGCCCGTCTTGCCCGTAACCGCCTTTACTATCTGCAAAATCAGAAACATTGCCAGCACGGCTACAAGCGTTAGCCAAACGCTGGTATAAAGCATACACACCAGTACCGCCGCTATGGTAAAAACGGAGGAAATAAGCTGTGCCATTGACTGCGCTATCATCTGTCGGAGCGTATCCGTGTCGTTTGTATACAGGCTCATTATATCGCCGTGAGTGCGGGTATCAAAGACCCGTATGGGAAGCCGCTGCATTTTTTCAAACATTTCGTCGCGTATTTTCTTCAGGGTTCCCTGAGCAACGGTGACCATTACCCGATTGTAAAACAAGGTTGACAGAACTCCTATAAGATATACGGTTCCTATAACGGCCAGCGTCTTCAGAAGTCCCGTAAACACGGGATTTGAAGCGCCCAGTATGGGAGTGATATAATCGTCGATAAGGCTCTGCAAAAACATAGAAGACGCGGCGGAGGCAACGGCACTCAGCAATATACAGACAACTACAAAGACAAGCTGTCCCTTGTAATCCTTCATGTAAGACAGCAGTCTGCCCAGAGTCTTTATATCGAAGCGCTCCTTAGGCGCTGCTGCCGGCGGCATTTCGTTTCCGACTCCCGCCGGCTTTTCAGCTTTCTTATTCATTTTCACCGTCCCCCTTTCTCTGCGACAGGTATACCTCACGGTAAATATCGCAGTTTTTCAAAAGCTCCTCGTGGCTGCCTGCGGCAACCGCTCTGCCCCCGTCCATTACTATTATCTGATCCGCGTGCCGAACGGAGCTTACACGCTGAGCGATAATAATTTTCGTGGTATCGGGGATATACTGTGCAAAGGAACGCTGTATCATAGCGTCCGTTTTCGTGTCCACCGCACTGGTGGAGTCATCCAGTATCAGTACCTTCGGCTTTTTCAGCAGGGCACGGGCTATGCACAGACGCTGCTTCTGTCCGCCGGATACATTAGTGCCTCCCTGCTCGATGTAAGTATCGTACCCGTCGGGAAAAGTCTGAATAAATTCATCGGCGCAGGCCAGTTTGCAGGCCTCCTCCATTTCCCCGTCGGTGGCGTTTTCGTTGCCCCAGCGCAGGTTTTCCTTGATGGTGCCCGAGAACAGCTCGTTTTTCTGCAGAACCATTGCCACGGCGTTTCTCAGCGTCTCCAGATCATAGTTTCTTACATCGACGCCTCCCAGCGTCAGTCTGCCGCCCGTCACATCGTACAGGCGGGGAATAAGCTGAACAAGACTTGATTTGGACGATCCCGTGCCGCCGATAATACCCACAGTCTGTCCCGAAGGAATGGTAATATTTATATTGTCCAAAACCTTTTTATCAGCCTTTGAAGCATACACGAAATCAACATTTTCAAAGCAAACTGAGCCGTCTTTTACCTCAGTTACGGGATTTTCCGGATTTGAAATATCCGTCTTTTCCTCAAGTATTTCTGCAATTCGGCGCGCCGAAGCAATAGAAATGGTAATCATCGCGAACACCATGGAAAGCATCATAAGGCTCATGAGTATCTGCGTCGCATAGGAAAACAGCGCGGTAAGGTCTCCGGTAGTCATACCGAGAGCGGCGTTGTTGCCGCAGGCAACGATTGCTTTCGCGCCTATCCAGGAAATAAGGATCATGCAGCCGTACATAAAAAACTGCATTATGGGAGAGTTAAATGCAAGCAGCCGCTCTCCTTTGGCAAAATCCGTGTAAATACTCTGAGATATTTTTTTGAATTTGCTTATTTCATAATCCTCGCGGTTAAAGGATTTTACCACCCGTATTCCGCGGACATTTTCCTGCACCACATTGTTCAGCTCGTCATAAGTACGGAAAACCCGGTTGAAAATGGGATTTACCTTTTTTATTATCAGAAACAGCAGTACTGCCATAAACGGAATAACTGCAAGGAATATCCAAGATATGGTGCTGCTTATGCGGAATGATACTATCATGGAAAAAATCAGCATAACAGGCCCCCGTATAGCCATACGGATCAGCATCTGATATGCGTTCTGTATGTTTATCACATCGGTGGTCAGCCTTGTTACGATAGAGGCCGTGGAAAATTTGTCAATATTGGAAAAAGAAAAGGTCTGCACATTATCGTACATATCCTGCCGCAGGTTTGCGGCAAATCCGGCCGATGTGCGGGCGGCAATATGAGCGGAAAGAACTCCGGTCACAAGCTGAAAAAACGCAAATACCAAAAGTACTATGCCGTATTTCCATACGGCGTTCATTTTTCCCGGCTCGATTCCTTCGTCGATAACCTTTGCCATGCAAAGCGGTATAAATATCTCAAACGCCGCTTCAAGCACCGACAGCAGTACGGTGAAAATAGAGCCTTTCTTATGCTGACGCAGACTTCCTGCAAGTGTTCTTATCATAGTTTTCTCCTTCTTTGTGTAGCGCGCTACATATTGTGCCTTTATAAAAGCCGGTTAAGCCGGCTTTTATTCAAGATTTCCGTATATTACCTCGAGCATTTCTCTCAGACGCTCCGTATCGTCTTCGGATAGAGAAGCAAGCATTTTCCGCTCGTTTTTCTCAATATTAAGCTTCATTTCCGCTGCAATGGCTTCAGCTCTGTCTGTAAGCCGCACCGTCTTATTACGCCTGTCTTTTCCGTCAAAGCCGCAGGTTACAAAGCCCTTCTGCTCCATACGGGAAACTATACCCACCACGGTGGGGTGTGAAACATCTGCGTAAATCTCTATTTCCTTTTGCGTAGCCTGCCCCCCGCAGGAGTCCAGAAAAGCAACGACGCGGCTTTGAGACAGAGTAAGACTGCAGCGTTTCAGATCCTCGTCGGCTTTCACTTTCATCTTATCGTTTATATTTTTGATAAGGTATCCTATATCCCTTTGCGGCACAGCGATTTACCTCCGTTAATATGTAGCACGCTACATATTGTATCACTCTCACGCCGCCATGTCAATAGGATTGCGAAATTATTTTTCGTTTCAATAATTCTCAGCCGAATTCCGAGGTTCCCCGGTTTTGCTCCTGTACGGAAAAAGCGCCTCATTGCTCAGGCAATGAAGCGCTTTCGCCGTAGGTAAGAAGGCTATTTTTTCTCATTAACCGCTATCCATATTTCGCAGGTATAGTCGGGGTTCTGCACATCGGCGGAGGGGTATACCTCCAGCTCTATGCCGCTGCCGTATTCGTATGTGCTGCTTTGCGGAAAGAACTCCGTACAAATCTTTTTGTAGGTTTCCCTGAAAGCGTCGGGCATCTTCCCCCTGCACTGAAACACGGCGTAGGTGTAAGCGGGGATGTCCACAATGTCAAAGTCCCTGTCGGTGACAGGCTGACCGTTCCACTCCGCGCCGATTCCGTAGGGGAAGCCGCAGTCCTCAAGCTCTCCCGAAAAGCATATGCCCAGTATACCGTGAAGCTTGTCAAAGCTTGCATATCTGCACAGCCTTTCCATGGTACCGTCCGCGCCGCATTCGTTCCAGAAAGCGGAAATATCCGCGGTGGCAGTGTCGCCCTGAGGCTTGTTCACCTGCTTTTTGCGGCATATCACCTTAAAAGCGTCCTTCTTTTCAATTCTGTAATCCATAAGATTACCTCCGTCCAAAATAAGTTTTACGGAAAGACGGGAAAAGGATTTCACATTTCCTCCGCGGCGTGCCTCGGAAGGCGTGACGCCGTGAAATCGGGTAAATGCGCGGGAAAAGCTTTCCGGGGTATCGTAACCCCAATTCAGAGCGATGTCAATGATTTTATGATTTGTACGGATCAGTTCATCGGCGGCGAGCGACAGACGGCGCATACGGATATAATCTCCCAAAGTGCAGCCTGTAAGCATACTGAACATACGCTGAAAATGAAACGGCGACGAGGCGGCCTCCCTTGCCGCGGCTTCATAATCGACTTCCTCCGCAAGATGTGCTTCCGTATAATCAATGGCTCGCTGTATTCCCGTTATCCAGTCCATAAGCTCTCCCCTTTCCGTATGACAAGTATACCTTATGAATAATCTGTTTTCCTGACATTTTGTGCGAAACGGTGTTATGCTCCGATGTGCCGCATTGCGGAGCGCTTTTCCCCGCAAATCACGGCATATCAGTAAAAAAGGAGTCAGACGGCGCTGACTCCTTTTTGATTTTTCCGAAAACTTATACAGATAATTATTCCTCGGTCTCAGCTTCTGCTTCAGCCTCAGTCTCTGCCTCTGCCTCTGCGGGAGCGTCGGTGGAATAAACCAGCTCCTCATCGGCAGCTTCCTCGGAGTCGCCTGCTTCCTCAGCAGCCTTAGCCTCCTCAAGAAGAGCTCTGATGGACAGGCTGATCTTGCGGTTTTCGTTGTCGATAGCGGTGATCCTTGCGTCAACCACATCGCCTACCTTGAGAACATCTGCGGGAGCGGCGATCTTGTGATCTGCGATCTGGCTTATGTGGATAAGTCCGTCAGCACCGGGAACCACCTCGGCAAAAGCACCGAAAGGCATAAGAGATACGATCTTTACGCTTGCGGTATCGCCTACGGAATACTTCTCGCAGAAGATGTGCCAGGGATCGGTGTCCTCGGTCTTGTAGCCGAGAGAAATTCTGCCCTTTTCGCGGTCAAGCGCCTTGACATAAACCTTGATAACATCGCCTACATTTACAACCTCGGAAGGATGGCGGATGCGTCTCCAGGAAAGCTCGCTGGTATGTACCATACCGTCAACGCCGCCCAGATCCACGAAAGCGCCGTAATTGGTAAGGCTCTTAACGGGACCCTCGTATATCTGACCGACCTCAACCTGTGCCCAGAACGCCTCTTCCTTTGCCTTGCGCTCCTCAGCCAGTACGGCGCGGATGGAAGCAAACGCTCTCTTGCGCTCTTCCTTGATCTCGATGATCTTGACCTTCTGAACGGTGCCCACAAGAGCCTGAAGCGCGTCGGCGCCTGCGCTCTTTGCAACGCCGGAAAGGGAAGCGGGAATGAATACGCGAACGGAGTTAATTGAAATGATAAGTCCGCCCTTAACGCACTCAATTATCTTGCCCTCAACGGTCTCACCGGACTCGTATTTTGCAACGATGTCGTTCCAGTTTGCGTCTGCGTCAACACGCAACTTGTCAAGTACCGCGATACCCTCGATATCGCTGACTCTTACGACCTTAGCCTTTACCTCGTCGCCCACCTTGAAAAGCTGATCCAGTTTAGCCTGAGGATCGTCGCAAAGCTTGTCATGCGGGATGACGCCGGTAGTCTTGGCGCCGAGGTCAAGGGTGATCTCATTCTGGGAAACGGATGTAACAACACCGACGACGATATCTCCTGGATTTATAGTTTTCATGGTCTGCTCGAGCAGTTCAGCAAAGTTTTCTGTTTCTGTGCTCATTCTTTCTTTTACCTCCTGTATTACACTGAACGGCGTAGATGCGCCGGCAGTAATGGATAAAGTGTTACATTCGGGAATGACCAAGTCCCTGAGAGAATCTGCGTCTTCACAAAGGAATGTGCTGCTGCACTTGCTTTTACAGATTTCGTAAAGCTTGACCGTGTTGGAGCTGCCGCGGCTTCCGATGACTATAACTGCATCGCTTTCATCGGCCAGCGCCTCCGCTTCGGTCTGCCTTTCTTCAGTAACATTACATATTGTATCAAAAACTTCGGCATTTGTATATAGTTTTTTGAGAATTTTCAAACATTTTTTCCATTCCGACAGCTTTTGGGTAGTCTGAGCGGCAATACTTATGCGCACCGTGTCGGGTGCGGGAGCGTTTTCGGAGTGTATCCAGCGCTCAAGCTCCAAAGCGGAGCCGAACACTTTTCCCTCTCCCCTGCAGCAGCTCATAATGCCCCTTACCTCGGGATGCTCTGCGGAGCCTATAAGTATAAACAGCCGACCCTCGCCGGAATTTTCCGCTGCAATGCGGCGTACCTTGTTGACATAAGGACAGGTGCAGTCAAGGAGCGTAAAGCTCCCGTTTTCTGCAGCACAGCGCTGCAGCTTTTCAAGATTTTCCCTTATTTCCCCGTGGGCGCGTATAACCACGGTGATTTTTTCGCCGCCCCTCGCCCTCTCGCATACGGAGTCAATATCTTCGGAGCTTATTTCCATAACGCCGCGGTCTTTCAGGGACTGAATATATCCGTCGTTGTGTATGAGCCTGCCCAGCGTGTATATCCTGCCGCCGCCGGACAGCGCGGCCTCTGCCGCCTCCGTGGCGCGTCTCACACCGAAGCAAAAGCCCGCGTGACTCGCAACTCTTATTTCCATAGCGAAAATCCGCCCTCCGTTCTTGCGCCGCAAAGAAGCGCTTTAGTTTTCCTCTTCTTCTCCCAGAGAGCAAATACGGTCAAATACCTTCCCGGCGGCGGCGTTGTATTCCTTCATTCCGCCCTCCGTAAAGCCCAGCTCGCCGTATTCAATGGGTTTGCCTATATACAGATCCGTCCTTTTGAAGAAGCGGACATGATGATTTTTCGTTTTGATAAACATGGGGATAACTCCCGCCTTGGCGCGGTAAGCTATCATGCCCACACCGTGCTTCAGGGGAGTGGTGCGGGGGTCGACTCCCGGACGGCGCGTGCCCTGCGGGAAAATGCCCACAAGCTCCCCCTTGTCAAGAAATGCAATGGACTTTTTGATGGAAGCCACATCGCCCATGCCGCGGTTTACGGGATAGGCGCCCAAAGAAGCCAGAATTTTGCCGATAACCGGTATGCGGAAAAGCTCCGCCTTTGCCATATACATGACCTGACGGCGCACCGCCACCGAAACTATCACCACATCAAAAACGCTGGTATGGTTGGCGCACACCAGATATCCTCCGTCTGCGGGAAGATTTTCCTCTCCGTGGATGTGTATTCTGAACAGCGCCCTGAAAGGGCGGGCAAATACTTTATAAACCGTGCTGTATGACATTACTGCCTCCCTGCGTCAATGCTCCGTCTCAGATAGAACGGCTGAGCCTGTCGTTTATGATTTTCAGCGCTGCCGCCAGAGTCTCCTCCGGCTCCATGCGGGAATTGTCGAGAAATATTGCGTCGTCGGCAGGAGTCAGGGGCGAAATATCGCGCTCGGAATCGTTTTTGTCCCGACGAACCATGTCCCTGAGAACCTCTTCCTTTGTGCTTTCAATGCCCTTTTGGCTCATTTCCTCGTATCGCCGCTGAGCGCGGGTCTGCATATCCGTGTCCATAAACAGCTTTACATCGGCGTCGGGCATAATAACCGTGCCGATGTCGCGTCCGTCCATGACCACACCGCCCTCGCTTGCCATTTTCTTCTGTACCTCCAAAAGGTACTTTCTGACAGCGGGCACCTTTGACACGGCGGAAGCGTACATGGATATTTCCGGCGTTCTTATAAGCTCCGTAACATCCTCGTCTCCCAGATATACTCTCTGCGTCCCGTCGGAATATCTCAGCGATACGCGGGCGCCGTCCAGCAGTGCCGTCACCTTCGCGGCGTCGTCAATTGCGATACCGCAGCGGCTTGCGTACAGTCCCACCGTCCTGTACAAGGCTCCCGTGTCCACATATACAAGCCCCAGCGCTTTTGCAATGTTTTTTGCCAGCGTGCTTTTGCCGCTTCCGCTGGGGCCGTCGATTGCGATTTTCAGTTTCATAATGAATATGCTCCTTTTCATATGGGTCATCCCGGCTCTGCCGAAAAACCCGCCTGCGTCACTTCGCCCGTCAGCTTCCCGAAACGGACTTCGCCGCCGCCTTTCCGGCAGCAGCCCCCGTTGACCATGCTATCTGCAGATTATATCCGCCCGTGTAGGCGTCCACATCAATTATTTCCCCGGCGAAAAACAGATTTTTCACCTTGCGCGACATCATGGTAGCGGGATAGATTTCATCTGTGCGAATACCCCCTCGGGTAATAATTGCTTCGTCAAACGAGCGAAACGCCGTGGGAGTCAGCGTATAGTGTTTCAGCACGGACAGCAGCTTATGCCGCTCGCCGCGGCTGACCTCTCCGGACTTTTTGCGCCAGTCTATACCGCTTCTTGCCACCACATCGGCACAAAGCTTCTGCGGCAGAAGATCGTACAGCGAATTTATAAAATCCCGCGCCCTGTATTTTGTAAGGTCGGACACGAGTCTTGCGTCAAGAGTTGCCTCGTCCAAAGCAGGCTTCAAATCAATTTCCAGCCCGTAGTCCCCAACGCTGCCCTTTTGCATATGGGCGGAGGCAGACAAAACCAGCGGACCGCTTACACCGAAATGGGTAAACAGCATTTCTCCCTGCTCGCTCCAAATGCACTTTCCGCCGTATATAACGGAAAGACGGACATTTTTCAGAGAAAGTCCCATAAGCGCCGAGGTGTTCTCCCGGCAGACCACGGGAACAAGAGAAGGAGATAAATCCGAAATACCGATACCTGCGTCCCGCGCCATTCTGTACCCATCCCCCGTGGAGCCGGTGCCCGGGTACGAAAGTCCTCCCGTGGCAAGTATCACAGCGCCGTGAGTATGCTCACCCGAAGCGTCACGCACACCGACGCATACTCCGTCGCGCACGCAAAGTCCCTCTATCCTCGTTCTGACCGTCCGCGCCCTGCGCACCTTTTCAATAAGTGCTTCGGCAATATCCGCGGCTCTGTCGCTGACGGGGAAAACGCGCCGTCCCCGCTCTGTTTTAAGGGGTACTCCCGCGCCCTCAAAAAACGCCATGGCGTCGGCGGGAGTAAAGCCGTATACCGCGCTGTAAAGAAATTTGGAATTTCTCGCTACATTTTTCAGTATCTCGTCGGGAGTGCAGTCGTTTGTTACATTGCACCTGCCCTTGCCGGTTATTCTGAGCTTTTTTCCCCATACGGGATTTTTCTCATACAAAACCACCCGGGCTCCTGCGTCAAGCGCCGCCGCGGCAGCCATAAGTCCCGCGGCGCCGCCGCCCACCACCGCCACCGTTTTTTCGGCTTCGGTCATGTTCACGGCGCTCACCCCCCTTTGCCGCCCCGCGGCAGCATAAATAATGTAAAAACTTTTATTTGCTCTTTTTGTCGTATACGTTATATTCGTCCCAAACGGACTCAAGATGGGCAAGAGTCGCGGCGATCTCATCCCTTTTCTTCATACCGATTGCAGCAAGAAGCGCGTTTATTATGGAAAGAGGCGCCACAAGGGAATCCGCAAAGGACGCCATATCGCTCTTTGCGTACAAAGCCGCCACCGCGCCCTTTGCTATGGGCGACGACTCCCCGTCCGTAATAGCCACCACCTTGGCGCCGCAGGAGTTGGCAAAATCCACGGCGTTGATAATACGGTTGGAATAGCGTGGGAAGCTTATGGCAATAACAGTGTCTCCCTCGCGTATGGTCATAAGATGCTCAAATATCTCTCCGCCCCCGGCGTTTCGCACCAGCGAAACATTGGGGAAAATAAGACTCAGATTGTAGTCAAGAAACTCCGCCAGAGAGAAAGATGACCTCATGCCCATAACATAAATCTTGTTTGCATTCATTATGGCGTCAACGGCCTTGCGGAATTCCTCCTTGTCCGTAAGAGAAACGGTAGCCGCAATTCTCTGCGCGTCGGCACTCAGTACCTCCTCCAGCACATTGTCCTCCGTGTAGCGGTCGTTTGCCACCTTTAGACGCTGTACGCCGGTAAGCCTCTTGCGCAGGGTCTCCTGCATGGCGCTGTGCAGCTCCGGGTAGCCGTCAAAGCCAAGCTCAATGGCAAAGCGCACCACGGTTGACTCCGATACCCCCGCCTGCTCGCCGAGACGGGAGGCAGTCATATATGCCGCCTTTTCGCAATGCTCCGTAATATACGCGGCAATTCGCTTCTGCCCCTTTGACATGGTGGGCAGCGCATTTTCTATGGACTCAATAAGATCCGAACTCATTCCGATTAAAGCCGTCCTTTCAGAAACGCTCTGTATAATGCGCCCACGCGGCGCTCCTTACCTAATTTATCATTATACATTCTTTTTGTCTCATTGTCAAGAAACAGAGCGCACGGCAAATATATATATTGAAATGCCGCCGAATTCACAAACAATCAAAAAATAATCATTGATTTGCAGAGAGATATGCTGTATAATTATATTATTAGTAAAAACTGAAAGGACTTTGTCATGGTAAACTCCGTCATTGAACTTCTGAAAAACTACGACCCCGAGGTAGGCGACGCCGTTGCCGCCGAGTACGCACGCGAAAAGCGCGGTCTTGAGCTTATCGCCAGCGAGAACCTTGTTTCCGAGCCCGTTATGCTGGCTATGGGCACCCCTCTTACCAACAAATACGCCGAGGGTTATCCCGCGCACCGCTATTACGGCGGCTGTGAGTGCGTTGATGTAGTGGAGAACATCGCCATTGAGCGCGCCTGCCGTCTGTTCGGCGCAGAGCACGCCAATGTTCAGCCCCATTCCGGCGCGCAGGCGAATATCGCCGCATATCATGCGCTTCTGGAGCACGGCGATACCGTTATGGGCATGAATCTTGCTCACGGCGGACATCTTACCCACGGCAGCCCCGTAAACTTTTCCGGAAAGAACTACAACTTCGTGCCCTACGGCATAAACGATGACGGATATATTGATTACGACGAGGTGGAGCGCATTGCAAAGGAGTGCAAACCGAAGCTTATAGTTGCAGGCGCTTCCGCTTATCCCCGTATTATAGATTTTGAGCGTTTCGCGGCAATTGCGAAGAGTGTAGGCGCTCTGTTCATGGTAGATATGGCGCACATCGCGGGACTTGTGGCGGCAGGACTTCATCCCTCCCCCGTTCCCTACGCCGATGTTGTCACCACCACCACTCACAAGACCCTGCGCGGTCCCCGCGGCGGTATGATTCTTTGCCGCGAGGAATATGCAAAGGCTATTGACAAGGCAATATTCCCCGGTATGCAGGGCGGCCCTCTGGAGCATGTTATCGCCGCAAAGGCGGTTTGTCTCGGAGAGGCTCTCAAGCCTTCCTTCAAGGAATATCAGCAGGGAGTTGTAGACAACTGCCGCGAGCTTGCAAAGGGACTTCTGGAGGGCGGCTTCAATCTGGTGTCCGGCGGCACGGACAACCATCTCATACTGGTAGACCTGCGCCCCTTCGGCATTACCGGCAAGGAAATGGAAAAGCGGCTTGACGAGGTATATATCACCGTAAATAAGAACGCTATTCCCAATGACCCCGAAAAGCCCTTTGTCACAAGCGGAATCCGCGTGGGCACCGCGGCAGTCACCTCCCGCGGTCTGGGTCTTGAGGATATGAAAACTCTCGCCCGCCTTATTACCCTGGCGGCTACCGACTTTGAGGCAAGCGCAGACACTATCCGCGCAGAAGTCACCGAGATCTGCCGGAGGTACCCCATTTACGAGTGACCGAAACGGCGTACGGCACCCGGACAGGCTTCCGGCAGCTTTGACTCGGATTTTCCGTTTACAATCTTTCAGGCGCCGTGCGCACCTGAAAACTTCGGAGGAAACTCACCTATGAAAAAAATTGCATTTATACTGGCAGCGGCTGTGGCGGCAGCGATTTTGCTTGCAGGCTGCGGCAAGCAGGAGGGCGACGCGCCCAAGGGGATGAAGCTTGCTTCCTCCGACAGCGTCGACTATGTTATGTATGTGCCCGAGGACTGGCGCGTGGATCAGTCGGAGCTTTATACCTCCGCCTTTTACTCCTCCGCAGACGCCACCAGCATTTCCACCTCCGCCTACGGCGCTGCTGTGGACGAGACCGTTGATACATGGTGGGACGGCTTTTATAAGAGCTTCTGCTCATTGTATACCGATTGCAGCGAGCCTGTACGGGAAGATGCAAAGCTGGGCGGCGTTGACGGCGCAAGATTTGAGTTTTCCGGCGTTCTGAACGGGCAGGAGTACGACTATATTATGGTCGCCTGCGTGCGCGGCGGGTATGTTTACTACATCACCTATACCTCCACACCCGATTTCTACGAATCTCACCTTGACACCTTAGGCGACGTAATTGATAATTTCAGTTTCAGATAAGGTCGGAGAAAATGATCTATCTTGACAACAGCGCAACCACAAAGCCTTCCGACGCCTCTCTCAATGCAATGAGAGAGGCGTTGTCGGAGTGCTGGGGAAATCCCGGCTCCGTACACCGTGCGGGAGACGCCGCAAACACCCTGCTTCAAAAGGCGCGCAGATCGGCGGAAGCCGCATTTTGCATACGCCGCCCCGCCGACGGCAGTATTATTTTCACCTCCGGCGGCAGCGAAGCCAACAATCTGGCAATGCTGGGCTCCGTCAGGGCGAAAAACCGCCCCGAGCGCTCAGGCAGTCGCGGCACCGTAATGATAGGCGACGGGGAGCACGCCTCGGTAGAGGAGCCCGCCGCACAGCTCAGCCGCGAGGGCTTTACCGTTTTGCACGTGCCCACAAGGGGCGGAAGACTTGATCTTGACTTTATAAGAGAGCACGCCGACGCCTCCCTTATCCTGTGTGCTTTTATGCTTGTCAACAACGAGACGGGAGCCGTATATGACATAAAAGGCGCGGCGGATATTGTCCGTGCCGCCGCGCCTAAAGCATTTATTCATTGCGACGCGGTTCAGGCATTTATGAAAATGCCCCTTATACCAAAAGCTCTGGGAGTGGACTCAATCGCGGTAAGTTCCCATAAAATATACGCCCCCAAGGGCGCAGGCGCTTTGTATGTCACCGCAGAAGTATTGCAGGCAAAGCGGCTTGTCCCCGTAATTTACGGCGGCGGGCAGGAAGCGGGACTTCGCAGCGGTACTGAAAATGTACCGGCTCTTGCGGCATTCGGCGCGGCATGCGACGAGGGCATGAGAGAGCTTTCCTTCCGTGCAGAGACTGTGAAAAAAATCAGCGCATATCTTACGGAGAAGTTGCCGGAGGAAGTCAGAATAAACGATCCGACCGACCGGCTTGCGGGTATTGTCAATATTACCCTGCCCGATATAAGAAGCGAAACTATGCTGAACTTTCTGTCCGGACGGGACATCTGTGTCAGCGCGGGCAGCGCTTGCTCCGCTCATTCCGGCGGGGTCAGCCGCGCACTTACGGCTTTCGGTCTGCCTGAAAACGAGGCCGACTGCTCTCTCAGAATAAGTCTTTCCCACGAAAACACAAAAGCGGAGATTGACGAGCTTTGCGCCGCTCTCAAAGAGGGTATCAAAAAACTTTGCCGCAAATCCAAATAAGGAAAACTGAAGTTTTTAAGATAAGCAAAAACAAAAAACGCCGCAAACTTGCGGCACGGCATATAAAACAAAAGGAGGGGATATTTTGGACGAACGCGAAAAAGGCGTAAAACAGAATAAATATCCCCAAAACGACGCCCAAAGACTTCGGCAGATGCGCGCTCAGGCATTCGGCTCACCGGGAGACAGCCGCAGTGCTCCAAGAACAGACACTCGGCAAGGACAGCGTACCGAAGCGAATACAGTGCAGCGCCGCCCGCAGCAAATTCCCCTGCAAACGGAGCAAAGCAGACGCCATACGGGGAATGTGCAGCGGCCCGCGGCCGCAGGCTCCGCGAACACGGACGGCAGACAGCGGTATCCGCAAAGCCGTCAGGGCGCGCAGGGCACACAAGGCACACAGAACGGGAGCCGCACCGCAAGAGAGAAAAACGCATACGCTCAGAAAGCGCAAAGCACCCGAAATACCGCAGGCGGTGCGGGTCAGGGCGCGAAGAATTCAGACATTATGACGGCAAACTCCGGCATTGTCGCAAACCCCAACACAAAGCGAAATCTGTTTTTGTTTTCCCTACTTGCGCTGCTTGTCATAGTCTGCGTTATTGTTTTCAGCGTCCAGTCCTGCTCCAAAAAAGAGACGGGCGCAAGCAGCTCAGGGGTAAAGGACAAGGTTCAGCTAAGCACCCCCGACACCAGCAAAACGGACGCTCCCACGAAAAGCAATTCCCTTTTTGCGGAATATACGGACTCCACGGAAAAACTGCAGATCGACAGCGGCTACGGCATACTTATAGACCTCGGCACCAACAAGGTCATAGCCGAAAAGGGCGCGGGCGACAGAATATACCCCGCCTCTATGACTAAGATAATGACGCTTATTGTGGCGTATGAAAATATTGATAACCTTGAAGACACCTATACCTTCAAAGCCGAGATGCTTGACGAATACTACCTCCAGAACGCTTCCGTTGCAGGCTTTTCGGCAGGAGAGAGCGTACCCGTAAAGGATCTGCTGTACGGCTGTATTCTCCCCTCGGGTGCCGACGCCACCGGAGCCCTTGCGGAATATGTGGCTGGCAGCGAGGAGGCTTTTGCCTCCCTTATGAACAAAAAAGCCGCCGAAATGGGGCTCAAAGATACTCATTTCGTCACCGCCAGCGGACTTCACGACGACGACCATTACAGCACCTGCGAGGATATGGCGGCTATTCTGCGATACGCGATAAATAACGAGTACACAAGACAAGTGCTTGCGACCTACAAGTACACCACCGTCTCCACAGCAGAGCATCCCGACGGCATAGAGCTTACCGGCACGCTGAAATCCCGCATGGCGGGAGACGAAGCCGAGGGTGTTTTCGTACAGGGCGGCAAGACCGGGTACACCATAGAGGGCAAGAACTGCCTTGCCACCTTTGCAGCCAACTGCACGGAGGAAAACGCCGAGTTTTGCGCGCCGCGCTACATTCTTGTAACCGCATACGCCTCCGGCGAATATACCCCCATCTTCGACGCTATCTCCGTATATAAAAATTACTGCTCGCCGTAAAGGGCTCCCTCTCTTACAAAGCAAGCCTTTCCCACCGCGCAGACGCAAGAAAAGCCGCGGCATAGGCGCCCCGGTCACAGCCGTAGCGCCCGGAGTAGGAATGCTCCCACATATCAAGGCACAGAATTCCGTGCATATGGGGCGGCAAAAGGCTGTTTCCCTTTGTGAAAACAAGCTTCAGAGCACTGCGGCGCCGCATATTTTCCTCTGCTATCCACAAATACCCCTGTTCTCTGGATTTTTTTGCCGCATCGGTAAAGGCAAAGCGCAGACCCTCAAGACTGCCGAAGCTGCTTTTGATAAGCTCTCTCGCCTCGGCGGGAACTGCGCCGCCCTCTCCTATTGAGGCAAAGAACGCCTTGTGACACACATATCCCCCCGCGTCCTCGCGAATCGAGTCAAGCATATTCCGCATATAGCGGGGAAACGCCGAGGGCGGAAGCCTGCATATCACCTGCGCGTCGCATTTGTCTTTGCCGTCCGTAAACACGGACAGCGCCGCCGCCTGCTCCCCCATATATATATCGCGGTGGCGGACAAGCTCCTCTTTTGTGAGAAAATCCGCGTTTACCTGCTCTATGGGCGCGTCTTTTTTGTAGTCGAAATGCATTCTTTCCCCGTTCCCCTTTCAAAACCCCGAATTTGCCCACTGCTTTTATAAGATGGCGGCGGAATTTGAAAAAATTGACAGTAAATCTTTTCTTCATTCACACGCCGTTCATTTTATTGGGTTAATATATTTAATATAAATATATTCCCGACAGTTGAAAGGTATGTATAACAATGGCAAATAATCCCTTCAGTGAAAATACACCTTATCTGCACCGACTGGCGGAAAAAAGCGCTGCCGCCAACGGAATTATGCCAGACATGTATACGCAGTACGATGTAAAACGCGGACTGCGCGACATTAACGGGCGCGGCGTGCTTACCGGACTTACGGAGATTTCCGAGATTGTTTCAACAAAGACGGAGAACGGAGAGACCGTCCCCGCCCCCGGTGAGCTTTATTACCGCGGAATAAATATACGCGACATTGTAGGCGGCTTTCTGCACGACGGAAGGTACGGCTATGAGGAGTGCGTCTATCTTTTGCTTATGGGCTCCCTGCCCGACGCCGCAGAGCTTGCGGCATTCAGGGATCAGCTGGGCGCATACCGCAGTCTGCCCACCAACTTTGTGCGCGACATTATACTTAAAGCCCCCAGCCACGATATGATGAATACCCTGGCAAGGAGCGTTCTCACGCTGTATGCATACGATGAAAATGCGGATGATATTTCTCCCGTAAACGTAATGCGACAGTGCTTGCAGCTCATCGCCCTGTTCCCCATGCTTTCGGTATATGCGTATCAGTCATACTCCCATTACCACGACGGCAACAGCCTTTATATCCACCCGCCCCGTCCGGAGCTTTCCGCGGCGGAAAATCTTCTGCATATACTGCGCCCCGATGGCTCCTACACGGAGACGGAGGCGCGCACTCTTGACCTCGCTCTTGTTCTGCACGCAGAACACGGCGGCGGAAACAACTCCACCTTCACCACCCATGTGGTGACCTCCTCGGGCACGGACACATATTCTGCGGTAGCCGCGTCTCTGGGCTCTCTAAAGGGACCCCGTCACGGCGGCGCCAATATAAAAGTCGTCCATATGTTCGACGATATGAAGGCAAACATTCCGGACCGCAGTGACGGCGCCATCAGGGATTATCTCTCCAAGGTGCTGGCAAAAGAGGCCTTTGACCGCAGCGGGCTTATATACGGCATGGGTCACGCCATATACTCCCTGTCCGACCCGCGCGCCGAGATACTTAAGGTGTTTGCAAAGCGGCTTTCCGTGGAAAAAGGGCTCCAGGAGGAGTACGACCTTTACAAGAGAACGGCGAAATGTGCCTCCGAGCTTATCGCCGAAAAGCGCAAGATTTATAAAGGCGTCAGTCCCAATGTGGACTTTTACAGCGGCATGATATACCGTATGCTTGATTTGCCGGAGCAGCTTTACACCCCCATTTTCGCCGTTGCAAGAATTGCGGGCTGGAGCGCGCACCGCCTGGAGGAACTGCAGAACGCGGGAAAAATTATCCGTCCCGCATATAAGTGCGTCAGAGAGCGCGCAAAGTATGTGCCCATGTCGCAGAGAAATGCGGAGGATAGCGCGGAATAACCGGGCGCTTTCGCCGCCATAATAAGCATAATAAGCACAGCGGCAAAAGCCGGCTGTTAATAACCTATTTCGGAAAGGTGTGGTTTTTGAATGCTTCTCAATCAGAAGGAGACCACCGTATCTTATCGCTGCCCCTCCTGCGGTAGCTGGGTCACGGGCATTGCCGGACTTTTCACCCTGTCGGCGGATATGCTTCGGCTCAGATGTCCCTGCGGCTGCGAGGAGGAGCTTACGCTGGTTTATACAAAGGATAAGAAACTGCGCTTTACCGTTCCCTGCTTTATCTGCCCCAAGCCCCACAATTTTTCCGTTTCGTCGCAAGTGTTTTTCGACAAAGAGCTGTTTTCCCTGCCTTGCCCCTATTCGGGCGTGGATATATGCCTTTTAGGCAAAAAGGACGCCGTGGAAGCGGCGCAGAAAGAAGCGGACGATGAGCTTCGGGAGCTTATGGGAGAGGCTGATTACGAAGGCTTTTCCAAAGCGCGCGGCGAGGACAGCGCCATACTGAGCGACCCGCAGATATTGGAAATCGTCAATTTTGTCATACGCGACCTTGACGAATCCGGCGCCATAAGCTGCCGCTGCCCCGAAGACGAGGGCGTTTACACCGTAGAAGTCACGGCAGACGGCGTGGAGGTAAGATGCGAGCGCTGCGGAGCAAAAACGCTTATTCCCGTAACCAGTACCATCAGCGCCCAGGCTTTTCTGAACTGCGAGCACCTGGAGCTTGAATAAAAGATCAGTCCGATAACAAGCAATGAGGCATACTCCGCAAGAGAAGTATGCCTTATGTAATATTATGTAGTTTTTGAAATGAGGATTTTTATGAGCAAAAAGAATACTGAGCGTACTGCAAATCAGCTTGACGGGTATAACGAAAAATTTCCCGATTGGTATTGGAAAGACGGGCTTCACGACGCCTGCATCGTCGGCGCAGATACATATGAATTTCCCTTTGACCGTAATATAAATACCGGAGAAAAAAACAGTTATGACAGAAACCTTCTGACTCTGCATATTGATGCGTCGGGAGCGCTGTGTGACAGTACCGTAAAGGAAATACGCTTTTACAACTATAAAATTTTATCCGATGATGTTGATTTGCAAAAGCGAAAAAAAGCATGGTGGCTTTATGACAGCTTGTCCCACGCCAACGGACACTGGGTTTTGGAAATTCACATGGAAGATTGTAATTCTTCCCCTAAGCATTTTACTTTTAAGATTAAATTTGACCGCGCGGAAGTTGACAGAACATAAGAAAAAACGCTACATACAAAAAGTCTTCCCAAAGCCATGGCTTTGGGAAGACTTTCATTATTTTTTAGTCCATGTAGAGGGTACAAACATAAGAATTACCGGGAAAATCTCAAGGCGTCCCAAAAGCATTGCCAGAGACAGCACTATTTTCGACAGCGGGGAGTATGCGGCATAGTTTGCCGCGGGTCCCACCGCGCCGAAGCCGGGGCCTATATTGTTAAAGCACGCAGCCACGGCACTGAAATCCGTTTCAATATCAAATCGGTCAAGACTTACCACCAGAAACAGCGAGAAAAACGCCAGCATATAGAGAATAAAGTAGTTAGCCACATTATGGAGAGTAGCGGCGTCAAGCTGTTTTCCCTCCAGCTTCACGGTGGTAACGCTTCTGGGATGAATCAGGTGGCGGAGCTCATTTCGCCCCATTTTCACCAGTATCATAAGCCTTGATACCTTAAGTCCGCCGCCCGTCGAGCCTGCGCAGGCACCTATAAACATAAGCACCAGCAGCACCGATTTTGAAAAGCCCGGCCACAGGTTGAAATCGCAGGTGGAGTATCCGGTGGTAGTAATAATGGACGCCACCTGGAAAGCCGAAAGCCTCACGGTTTCCGCAAGGGTCGCATACATATGCCGTATATTTACGGCCACAGCCGCCACGGACACCCCTACGATGGCAAGATATGTCCATATTTCCGTGCTTTTTGCCGCCGCTCTGAAGCGCCGCGCCAGAAGCAGGAAAAACACATTGAAGTTAATGCCGAAAAGCAGCATAAACACGGTTATCACCCATTGCAGATAGGGCGAATAGGAGGCAATGGAGTCCCCCTTTATGCCGAAGCCGCCCGTACCGGCAGTGCCGAAGGCATGAACAATACTGTCATACAGAGGCATTCTGCCCGCAACCAGCAGTATGATTTCCAAAACCGTAAGCCCTATATATATAAGGTACAGTATTTTTGCGGTGTCCTTGACCCGGGGCACTAACTTTCCTACGATAGGGCCGGGCATCTCCGCCCGTATTATGTGTATGGAGCGCTCGCTGACATTGGGCACTATGGCCATAATGAACACCAGCACGC
Organism: Candidatus Avispirillum sp.; assembly: GCA_051867715.1. GTDB lineage: Bacteria > Bacillota > Clostridia > Oscillospirales > CAG-272 > Avispirillum. The sequence goes on along the minus strand of JBJDYY010000036.1, from coordinate 5,270 downwards.
CCATGCCTCCTACCCAGTGAGTAAAGCTGCGCCAGAACAGGAGCCCGCGGCTCATTATTTCCACATTTGCAAGTATTGACGCTCCCGTGGTGGTAAAGCCGCTGACCGTTTCAAAAAAGGCGTCTATATAATTAGGTATCTCTCCGCTTATGAAAAAGGGCAAAGCACCCAGTGCCGACAGGCTTATCCAGGTAAGAGAAACAATGAGAAAACCCTCTTTGGCGTAAATAACGCGGTTTTTCGTCCTGCCCGCCAGCATGAGCAGAGCGCCCACAATAACACAGCCGCCCGCTGTCAGCGCCAGCGCTTTTATACACGCCTCTCCGTACAGCGCCGACACCAGTATGGGAAGAAGCAGCAGCACCGCCTCCAGCAGCACCATCTGCCCCAGGGTGAATATGACCATTCTGCGATTCATTATACCACCCTTACCTTACCATATCAGACAGATCCGACATTCTGGAGCGTGCGGTCAGCACCACAACCCTGTCACCTGCCGTAATAACATCCTCACCTGTGGGGATTATGCTCTTTCTGCCGCGGATAATGCCCGCAATAAGCATATTGGGGCGCAGCAGAATATCCTTGAGAGGCACATGAAGATACTCAAAATCGGACTGGGCTATAAATTCCAGCGCCTCAGCTCTGCCGTCCATAAGCTTGTAAAGCGTTTCGATCTTGCTGCCTATGGAGCTGCGCAAAGCTCTTGCATAGCGGACAAATATATCGGAAATAACCTTCTTGGGAGAGACAACACATTCCAACCCCAGCTTATCCGCCATAAGGGCGAATTCGCTTCTGTTAACCTTGGAAATAACCTTGGGCACCCCCGCCTCCTGAGCGTAGTAGGACAGAAGAATATTCTCCTCGTCCATACCCGTCAGCGACACAAAGCCGTCCATACGGGTAAGCCCCTCCTCCATGAGCAGCTCCTGACGGGCACCGTCACCGTTGATTATTACCGCTCCCGCAAGCGACTCGCTGAAGGTGCGGCATCTTTCCTTGTCTTTTTCGATTATTTTTACACTCGCGCCCCCCGCAAGCAGCATTTTCGCAAGATAGAAAGCGGTGCGGCTTGCGCCTATGATCATAACGCTTTTCGCCTGCTTCTGGGTTATACCCATAAGACGGATCAGCTTCATCATTTCGGCGGCGTCGGCGGTAAGCCCTATGCGGTCTCCGCCCTGCAGAGTAAAGCTGCCGTCGGGGATATATACATTTTCACCGCGCTGAACCACACCCACGAGAAAATTAGCCTTATACCTGCGGCGCATATCCGCAAGAGTCGTGCCGCTGAGGGGAGAATCAGCTCTCAGCTTGAATTCCGCCATCTCAAAGCTGCGGCGTGAAAATGTCTCCATATTGACTGCTCCCGGCAGCCTCAGTATATGAAACAGCTCCTGCGCCGCCAGAGCCTCCGGATTTACCGTCATGGATATGTCAAGCTGCTGGCGCATATAGCCTATGGACTGTTCGCTGTACCCGGTGTTTCTCACTCTTGCGATGGTGTGACGGGCGCCCATACGCTTGGCAATAAAGCACGCCAGCATATTGACCTCGTCGTTGCCGGTAAGGGACGCAAACAGCTCGGCGTGAGCGGCGTCCGCTTCCCGCAGGGTTTCGCAGTCGGCACCGGAGCCGCAGACACCGATAACATCGTATATATTCGTTATTTCATTTATAACCTCGCGGTCCCAGTCCACGGCCACCACATCGTGACCCTCGGACACCAGGCTCTGTATAACGGTGGTACCTATTTTACCGCATCCGACGATGATTATTTTCAAGACAGAAAACCGCCTTTCTTCACGGCGCGCCGAACTTTGCACTTATACGGACGCCCGCAAATCTTTATATAATCTTTATACCGTAAAGTATAGCACAGGCGGACGGCGTTTTCAATAGTTTTATAAAACAGGTTTGATTAAAGACGATCCGCGGAGCCGTTTTGCATATATTCCGTCATAAAAGCGAAAAATAAAGCTATCGGTCAATAAACACAAGAATTCAAGGAGTGAGAAACACGGTATTTCTGGACATGGCGGCGGCCTTTGCCATCGGAATTTTATCGGGAATGGGTATCGGAGGCGGAGGACTGCTGGTAATTTATCTGACGCTTCTGCGGGGAGTTGGACAGCTTGAAGCGCAGGGCTTAAATCTGTACTTTTTTATATTTGCGTCTGCGGCGGCGCTGTTTGTTCACTCGGCGAAGCGGCGGATGAACTGGGGACTGATTTTGCTTGTAGGTGCTGTGGGGATGTTTTTTGCGTATGTAGGCTCAACGCTTGCGTCCGTCACCGAACCTGAGCTTGTCAGAAAAATGTTCGGTGCTATGCTGGTGTTAAGCGGCGGAGTGTCGCTTGTTAAAACGGTTTCAAAGAAACGGAAAAGCGCTAAAGGCACCGGGCAGTAGGTGATCGGAACAGAATTCAGACTTGATTATTAGTTGACAGAAATGGAGAGAGGATTATTCGAAGGGACTGCTGTCCCGTCAGCAGTCCCGCAGGGCTCTCCCTGCACGGCTAAAGAGAGAAAATGATTTGACACCCGAGAGGGTGTCGATAGCAGATTTATAGCTGTCCACAGAAAGCAAGTTTGACGAAACTGATAGTGCTTTTGGAAATTCTGACTTGATTATTAGCTGATAGAAATTGAGAGAGGTTTTTTCGAAGGGACTGCTGTCCCGTCAGCAGTCCCTCCGAGCCACCCTGCCCGGCTAAAGAGAGGAAAGGAGATGGGTCTCCTCTCCTCTCTTTAGAATCTCTCCTCTCCTCTCGACACGGAAGAACTGCATATCGTTGCGTTGCAAGAGCATAACACATTCGACTAAGTGTAGAGAGTTTGTCCCGTTAGCCTAAGTTTCAAGTCTCGCGGCGGAAATTAGCTACGCTAATGAGCGTGTCGATAGCAGACTTGAAGCTACCCACAGAAGGCAAGAATTGCAGGCTGAACATTAACCGCAGGGGCGGACGGCTTTGCCGTCCGTAAAGCGATAGAAAAAGCGCATAAGGAAGTTAACTTCCTTATGCGCTTTTTCTCGCTTGCCGCCTACGCGGCACCCCTGCGGGGGATTTCGCTATCCTAATTAAAAGTTTTTTGGAGTTCTCAGAACCTTTTTCTCAAAAAAGGTTCTGAGCGGAGCGCGAGGCGGAGCCTCGCATATTATTATCTGTTTGGTATCGCGGAATTTTTAACAGGGATTTTGCTCAAAAAAGCAAAAAAACTATTGATTTTTTCATTAAGGTGTGATATAATGTCAAAGCTGTCTGAGACAGCACCAAATACGACCTTGGAGAAGTCGCGTAGTTGGTCGAGCGCGCGCGATTGGAAATCGCGTAACCGTCAAAAGCGGTTCGAGAGTTCGAATCTCTCCTTCTCCGCCAAAAATCCCGAATGCGTAAGCATTCGGGATTTTTACTTCTTACCTTTTCACTTTTCACTCTTCACTCGTCCGCGCATTCGGGATTTTGGCAAATAATAAGTAATATTCCGTCGTATAATCAGAAAGCACAATGGACTGCCAAAAGGTGCATAAAGCGGGTAAAAAATGCAAAAAGCAGCGTGATTATTCAAAGAATTGTTTATACTCGGGTTCTTCTTTCATTTCTTTCAATAATTCTTCTTCGTTTTCATAAAACGATTTCCCAACAATATCTCTGAAAGGTTCCCACATTGCCGGCAACGCATCATTATGTAAGCAAATATACTTCCATTCATCCTCATCAAATTGATAAATGGCTTCCAGTTGATATGTAAAAAGTCCTTTTTCGTCTTTCAAAATAACATATCGCATTGATTTATCAGCAGAATAGACCACGCTTACTACTTCATCGTCAAAAGCATCAAGGCACTTGTCATACATCATTTCAACAATTTCCGCCCTTGGCGGCATAGCCGGAACTTCTTTCGGCTTTTCCTTTTGAAACAACCTTGTGAAAAAATTCATTTCACGTTCTCCTTTACTACGGCAACAACAAACTTAGATCAGGCAATTTGTTTTCGGCCATACGACCACCTCTTTGACTTATTATACTATAATCATTAAGATTTTTCAATGAAATCGCACAAGTGCGATGAAATCCTTGCACGGCTCGGATGAAATCTGCTGACGCAGATGAAATTAAATCCGTCCTTTCTCCCGCCGTAAAGCGGATTTCATCGCGCAGCGATTTCACCCATCGAAGATGGATTTATTCCGGACGAAGGACGGATTTAGTTGAAAAGACCCCACACTTGTCGCAGACAAATGTGGGGTCTTTTCTGTAAGAGAAGTTGCAAAAGTACAAATCAGCCAATGTGAAAGGGGAAGAAATGCTTAAAGTATACCAACAAAAACTTGGGTAATTGCGATGCTCCCATTTGCTTCACAAGTCATAGTGTAATCAAAGTTGTTTTTACTGTCCCAAATTCTGATTTTGAACGAATTAGCTACATCAAACAGTTTTGTTAAGCCGTAATATCCAGTAAAATGTTCCAGTTTTTCATATGATAAATCCTGCAATTCTTCTGCATCAATCTCGCCGCCAAAACGGCGTTGCTCATTATTGAAAAATTCAATTGCAAATGTGTTTCCGGATATGATTTTACGAATCCAATCTATTAAATCATCCTCGTCTTCGAAATGACGATGTTGGAAAGAAAAGCAAACAATAAATTCATATTCATCGTCATACACGGTAATATTTTCATCGTAATTAGGATTCACAATCACCGCATTAGTATAATCTTCAGCGAATTGGAGTTCGAATCCAGGGAAGGCATCTTTCAGAAAAGTAAGTCTGTTTTTGTTCATTTCGCATTCTCCTTTGCAGTTCGGCAAGAAGCAATCAGCATTGCTCTTAAGGATGTACATTTGGAAGAAAGGGTTTTGAAGGTTTGTTCATCGATATATCTTGTTCTGTATAGGAGTTCAAGCCAATAACCCGTTTCACTTGCTTCTTTTAAGGCAATTTCAAGCTTGGAAACAAAATCTTTCTTTCCTTGTGCATATTGTGCCTCGTGAATGTTGGCGCCTATGCTTGTTCCGCTTCTGCCAATTTGATTAGAGATGATGGATTCTTTACTAGATTTCAAATACTTTACCAATTCAATGATATCAACGGAAAATTCCATAGAAAGTTCCCTAAGCTTTGATTCCGACATAATATACACCTCGCTTTTTCATATTATATTGCAAAATAACCCTCTTTGCAATTAAGTGATAAGTGATGCCGCCGCGCTGTGATAGGTGATGCGATGCGTTCTTACACGCGCCGAAGGCGTGCATCACA
>JBJDYY010000035.1:0-5998 GCA_051867715.1 Candidatus Avispirillum sp. | reverse complement strand
ATCTCCCGCAGGGCTTATAAAAGTCCATTTTACATCATTTCTCTGACGAAGCTCAGAAAGTGCTTTGCCCTGAGCCTTTGCCAGCGGCAAAAACTGCGGCGGAAAATCTTTTCCGTCAGATACAACTGCGGTGTGCTCCGGATTAACATACAGGCTGCCTGCACCGCCGACAACAAGCAGACGGGTATCAGTTCCGGAGAGAATGTCGCACAGGTGCTTCAAAGAAGTACTGTGCTGAGGAAGAACATCTTCTGCCCAAGCACCGAAAGCGTCAATAACCACATCAAAGCCTTTCAGATCAGCGGATGTTAAATCAAACAGATCTTTCATCAGCACATTCTGCGCTGCAGTTTGATTTTCCCCGCGCACTACGGCGGTTACTTCCAAGCCTCTGCTGACAGCTTCCTTGACAATTAGTTTGCCTGCTCTTCCGTTTGCGCAAATTACTGCGATTTTCATTTTGAATTCCTCCTGACTTTCAGTTCGGTCTTTACCGAATGTTTTTTGAAAATTCTTTTTTTGGATTTCTCCTCTTGCATTATGCTTCAAGCCTCGGAGCGGCCGTTCCCCTAAGCTCTGCCCACATTATATCCGTTCGGATAATTGCTGTAAAGTATGCACTTTTTTGTGCCGTAGTTACCGGAATGAAACTAACGGACGGTTACCGGAAAGAAACAATTGCGTGTTTTCGGGCGATTTCGGCTTTTTCGGCACATGAAAAATTTTTTGAATTTTTTAGAAATATTGACTTTCAAAACGGCAGTATGGTAAAATGGGCATGTTAGATACTTTTTGAAACTGTGGGAGGGTTTATCCGTGAGCGAACATAAAGCAGCAAAAGAATTGCCGGCTTGCCCCGTCGAGACTACATTGACCTTAATAGGAGATAAGTGGAAAGTGCTGATATTGAGGGATTTAATGCCGGGAACAAAGCGTTTTGGAGAACTGAAAAAATCCATCGGAAGCGTATCTCAAAAAGTTTTGACTGCTCAGCTGCGGGATATGGAGGAGAGCGGTCTGGTAAATCGGAAAGTGTATGCGGAAGTTCCGCCGAGAGTTGAGTATTCTCTTACAGAGTTGGGGCAGAGTCTGAAACCCATACTTGACGCTATGCAAAACTGGGGAGAGGATTATAAAACCAATCTGAAATGAAAATCAGCGGGTATCCTGCTACGGATACCCGCTGATTTTTGCATATATAATGAATATTTCAGTTCGCCCAGGTGCCGTTTCTGAATACGGGAACGGCGGTGCCGTCCTCACGGTAGCCCGTAATATCCAGATCCTCGGAGCCTACCATAAAGTCCACATGGATTATGGAGTCGTTGACGCCCAGAGCGTATATTTCCTCGTCCGTCATATCGATAAAGCCCTCGATGACATCGTCAAAGCCCATACCCACAGCCACATGGCAGCAGGCGTTTTCGTCGAACAGGGTGTTGCAGAACAGAAGTCCGGAGCGGTTGATGGGAGATTCCTTGGGAACAAGCGCTACCTCGCCAAGCATGGAAGCGCCCTCGTCCATGGCAAACATTTTCTCCAGAATTTCCTGTCCCTTTTCAGCCTTGCAGCCGCAGACCTTGCCGTCCTTGAAATCAACATAGAAGTTTTCGATAAGCTGACCCGACCAGCTCAGCGGCTTTGTCGCCACCAGTCTGCCCTCGCACTTGCCTCTCATGGGACTTGTGTAAACCTCTTCGGTGGGCATATTGGGCACATAGCGGGCGTTGTTCAGGTGGTTCACATCGCCTGCGCCGCCCCAATGAGCCTCGGGAATAAGCTCCACGGAGAAATCGGTACCGTTTTTACTCTTATACTCAAGACGGGCAAAATGCTGCTCGTTCAGCCACTTTGCGCGGCTCTCGATGTCGGAGGTATGCTTTTTCCACACATCCACGGGGTCGCTGTTCTCGTCGAAGTACATGCAGGAGAAAATAGCGTCCCAAAGCTTTGAAACCGCGGTCTCCTCGTCATCGGCGGGAAACACCTTTTTTGCCCACTTGGGAGAAGCCGCCGCAACGATAAGCCACTGATGCTTGCCGTCAATTGCGTCGCGGTACTTTTTCAGAACGGACATACGCCCTCTGTTTACATTTGACAGTTTATCCGCGGGAATGCCGCTGAGTACATCGGGATCCTCGGATTCGATGAAAATACGGCAGGGGTAATCCACAGTCATCTGGCGTGCCTTTTCCTCCTCCCAGGGGAGAACGGTGCCCAGCACCTTTTCGTCGGCATAGCTGTAATGCAGACGGTCAGCCTCTCCGCAGAGCCATGTGATCTCCACGCGGCATGCTCCTGCCTTGTAGCACTCCTCGGTTACTGCAAGTGCAAGGGGAATCTGATCCACGCCCACATTCAGTAGCACCTTCTGCCCGGGCTGAACATTGGCGCCTATGCGCACGATGACCTGGGCGTATTTTTTCAGATCTTTTTCGCTTATTGACATAACAGTATCCTTTCTCGGTTTTTACCGATATATTATTTGCTGTTTATTCGTCCATATCCTCTGCCACGGAGAAGCTTTCTTCCTCCTCGTATAGCTGCATGAGTCTGTCCTCCACCGTCATACGGCGGTCGTCAGGCTCCCCTGCGCGGATATAGTCCGTGGCGGCGTCGCCGAAAAGCTCGTCGGTAATGTCCGCAAGCTCTTTTTCAAGCTTTGCAATTTCCTCCGCCACCTTTTTTCGGTATGCAGCCTCTCTCCGCTTTTGAGACGCATCCGCTTTGCGCCGCAGGTATTCGTCCTTTCCTCCCGACGGCTTTGCCGGCACAGCGGCGGAAGTCGCAGATTCTCTGCCCTCTGCGGCGGCTTCGTATTCCTCGAAGCTGCGAAAATCCCTCACGGGAGTGTCAAGGTCGATAATTCTGGTGGCAAGCCTGCGCATAAAATATCTGTCGTGGCTGACGGCGATAATAGTGCCGTCAAATCCTGCAAGCGCCGCTTCCAGAGCCTCTCTTGACGGAATATCAAGGTGGTTTGTGGGCTCGTCAAGCACCAGCACATTCATTTTTGACATAATAAGCTTTGCCAGCGTCAGCCTTGCCCGCTCGCCGCCGGACAGCACGGACACCTTTTTCAGAATGTCGTCCCCGCGGAACATAAAGGCGGCAAGAGTGCTTCTGATCTCCGTCTGCGTTGCCGTGGGATAAGCGTCCCACAACTCGTCAAGCACGGTCTTTTCCTCGCAGAGCTGCTGATTTTCCTGGTCGTAGTAGCCAATATGGACATTGTAGCCGAATTCGGCCTTGCCGCCGGTGGGGGAGAGGCGACCCAGCAGTATTTTCAGAAGCGTTGATTTGCCGCAGCCGTTGGGGCCTGCGATAAAGACATGCTCCCGCTTTTTTACTTCAAAGGACAGATCGGAAAACAGCTTTTTTTCGCCGAAAGCCATGCTGAGGTGCTTTATGCTCAGCACATCGTTGCCCGATTCTCCCGCTTCTCCGAAAGAAAAGCTGATAGCTTTCGGGGCGTCTTTGGGACGCTCCACCTTTTCCATGCGCTCAATAGCCTTTTCCCGGCTTTCCGCCGCGATAATATTCTTTTCGCGGTTCCAGCGTCTCTGCTGTTCGATAAAGGCTTCAAGGCGGGCGATCTCCTTTTGCTGAAGCTCCCACCGCTTCATATCGGCCTTTCTGTTTTCCTCCTTGCGGCGGACGAACTCGGTATACGGGCACTTATACAGTGCAGCGCGGTGATTTTCTATATCAAGGGTCTTGTTCGTCACCCTGTCCAGAAAGTATCTGTCGTGGCTTACCACAATAAGGGTCTTTTTATAGGCGGACAAATGCCCCTCAAGCCATATCATGGTTTTTGTGTCCAGATGGTTTGTAGGCTCGTCCAGCATAAGGATATCAGGCTCGCGGAACAAAAGCCTTGCAAGCTCAAGCCTTGTGCGCTGTCCGCCGGACAGGCTGCAGAGCTTCATTTCAAAGGTGTCCTCACCGAAACCAAGTCCGCAGAGCAGACTGCGGCAGCGGGACTTGTACTGAAGCCCGCCCTCTTCTATAAAGCGCTCGTTAAGCCGCTGATATTCGCTGTAAAGCCTGTCGGCGCTCTCGCCCTCGGCGCTCTGAAGCGCTTCTTCAAGGGAGGCAAGCCTTTCTTCGTCCCTGCAAAGCTCGGGCAGGGCTGCGTACATATGTGAAAGGACCGTGTCGCTGCCGCCCGCTTCGTCAAAGGCGTCGTTCTGCTCCATCATGGCAACGGTGCGGTCCTTTGCGATATATATTTCCCCGCTGTCGGGGGAAAGCTTTCCCGCAAGAATACGAAGCAGCGTGGATTTGCCGCTGCCGTTTACTCCTACCACGCCCAGCCTGTCGCCGTCCTCCACGGCAAAGCTTACATCGGTCAGTATTTCTTTTATTCCGATTCCCACGGTCACGGAATTTACAGATAGTGAAATCATTTGAATTTATGCCTTTCTGCCGCACATTTTGTTGTGCGCGGCAAGAGAAGCCGCTTTTTTCTGTGCGGCTTCACGGAAGGTAATTATTGTTTATTCGCTCTCTCCCTTTTCGGCGGAGTTTGCTGCGGGCTCTGCGGTCTTACCGGCTTTTCCGTCAGCCTTTCTGCAAGGTGAAATTTCCATTGACGGAACGCTGATAAGTCTCAGAAAAGCGTACAGGGCAAAAGCGGTCATCATAGCGGCGTCGCACAGGGTGATGCCGGGGAAGTTGATTCCCGCAAGGCACACCGCAAGAGAGCCTATACCGCCGACTCCGCCCACAGCCGCCGAAAGGCACAGCGTGAACAGCCAGCGGGGGAAAATATTGCCGCGCCCCAGAGAAATTCCCGTCTCCGCCGTGAACATCAGCATAAAGCATATGAGTGAAACCTGAGATATCATTTTTACGGGGCTGTTTACAGCCACGCTTCTGTCAAAATAGATGATAAGGATTTTCGACGCCAGAAACAGGGGGACAACAAAATATCCCAGAGAATGCACGGGATTGTTTGATTTGCCGGGCACGGCGCACACCAGCATCAGCACCGCCGCGGCGGCGCCCAGTATCCACATGATATAGTGCATATACGAATATTTCACGCCGACTGTGCCGAAAAATTCCAATGCGTCCTCAATGCAGTCGGCGGCAATGCCGGCGCTTATAAGCACACAGGAGATAACTGTCAGCGCATTTTTCTGAGGTATGGGTTTGTCGGCACATTTAAGGCGAGCAAAAAGCACCCAGGAGACAATGCCTGCCGCGGTGCCCAGCGCAAGAGACAGGTAAAGCGCTACGGCAAATACCGAGCCTCTGTCAAAATACCCAAGCGCCGGATTGTACTCCGATTTCGCGCCGAAATAAAGGCAGAACGCGCCGAAAAGCGCCAGAGCCGCACAAAACGCGCAAAGAATGTATATCTGAATTTTTTTGATTCGCTTCATAGAAAAGGTCATCCCCTCAGCGGTTATTTATATATCTATTCACATTATAATACCACAAAAGGAACGCGGGCGCAAGTTTTTTGAGCATTTTTAGGCGGAATTGTTTCTCAGCCGCACCGTCCCCTATACATATGCGGGGCGCTGCCCCGTACCCCGATAAATATATGCGGGGCTCTGCCCCGCGCCCCCGCTTAGTACCTTTTTTGAGAAAAAGGTACTAAGAACCCCAAAAAACTTTTGCCCTGATAAGGAAATAAAGAAATCCCCCGCAGGGGTGCCGCGAAAGCGGCAAGCGAGAAAAAGCGAAGAAGAAATCAAGTTTTCTTCTTCGCTTTTTCTAACGCTTATCGGACGGTGAAACCGTCCGCCCCTGCGGTAATGTGCAATCTGCTTTTCTCTCTTTCTGTGGGTAGCTAACAGTCTGCTATCGATACGCTCATCAGCATTGCTTTAATTCTATCGCGAGAGTTGCAGGTTTAGGCTGACGGGACAAGCTCCCTACACTTAGTCGAATGTGTTATGCCCTTTCAACGCATCGCCTTGCAGTTGCCACCGTGTCGAGAAAAGGGGAGAGATTCTAAAGAGAGGGGAGAAGATACATCGTCTCC
>JBJDYY010000034.1:0-6022 GCA_051867715.1 Candidatus Avispirillum sp. | reverse complement strand
TCGGTTTTCGCGGAAGCCGCCTTTTCAATACTCTCGCAAAGTTGTGCCGCCGTCATAGTCCTGCCGTCTTTTATGCTGTAAAGCGCCGCGCCCAGAGCCACGGAAAAGCGTGCATATTCGGGGAAAACCGCGTGGGATTCGTCAAGTCCCAATGTTTCCGTAAAGCGGCGGCGAAGTCCTTTACAGAAATACAGAGGACCTCCCAAAAACATAACGGTTCCGCCGATTCTTCTGCCCTGCGCAAGACCGGCGATTGTCTGGTTTACCACAGCCTGATATATGCTTGCCGCTATGTCCTCTTTGCGCGCGCCCTGATTGAGCAGCGGCTGTATATCTGTTTTCGCAAAAACACCGCATCTTGAAGCTATGGGGTATATTCTTTCACTTTTCAGTGAAAGCTCGTCAAGCTCGTCGGGCGTAACATTCAAAAGTGTCGCCATCTGGTCAATAAAAGCGCCCGTGCCGCCCGCGCAGCTTCCGTTCATTCTTTCGTCCGTGCCGCCCTCAAAGAATATGACCTTTGCATCCTCTCCGCCAAGTTCAATTACTACGGAGGTCTCGGGTGCAACTGTCTTTACCACCTCACCCGTGGCAAAAACTTCCTGAACAAAGGGCAGTCCTGCCGCGTTTGCCATTCCCAGACCTGCGGAACCGGAAACGCACACGCGCACTTCTCCGCCGCCTATTGCATCGGAAGCGTCATGCAGCATTTCAAGAGTTTTAAGGCGTACTTGCGACATATGGCGCTCATAGCGCTCCCAAACCACCTCACCGCTCCGTATGACGACAATTTTTGCCGTAGTGGAGCCGATATCAATTCCTATAAGCGTACCGCTGTTTCTTGCTTCATCAAATCGCATTTATCTTATATCCTGTTCTTATAATTATCATTTTCAAATGTATAGAGCGACTCCGCCCCATCTTCCTCGTTTTGTGCCTGCTGTGTATATTCACCGGGAGGCACTGCATCGGCGCCGCCTCCGTTATTCGGATTGCCGTATCCGAAGAAGAGACAATAAAATAGATTTGAACACATATTAAGTCCCGCGCACATAATGCAGGCACCCACAAGGGGATGTACCCTGCAAAAAGAGGAGGAATACCCTGCTCTGCGGTCGCTGTATACTTTTCCGCCCGATTTCAGAGTGTCGTACACCCTGCGGTATTCGGCGTTGCCGGGGTCAAGTCGCACCGCCTGCTCTATATGTTCAATGGCAATAATGACCTCTCCTCGCTGTGAGTGGCAGACAGCGCTTACAAAATACCACTCAGCGTCTCTGTTCTTAATATTTGAAAGCACATTGAGAGCGTCGGTATACCTGCCGCGGTGCATAAAAGCCTTAGCAACTTCAATATATGAATACTGCTGCTCGCCGTCCGCCGCACCGCCGTAAAAACCGAAGCCGGGACCGAAACCGTTAAATCCGAAGCCGAAACCGCTGCCTGAGGCAGAATGTCCTCCTCCCGCCCCGGATGAAGCACCGGAATAGCCGCCGGAGCGCGCAGAGGAAGGATTTTTTATCTGCTCGTATGCGTCGTTTATCTCCGACATTTTTCGGGCAGCTTCCTCGTCTCCGGGATTAAGGTCGGGATGGTACTTCTTCGCAAGCTTTCTGTAAGCCTTTGTTACCTCTTCGTCGCTTGCTCCGGGGGATATGCCGAGGACGCTATACGGATCCTTTGCCACGCCGCCCCGCCTCCTTACTGTTCATAAGTCTGTATTTCGTCCATATGCCGGAATACAGAATATTATCAAATATACTTTTATATTCACGGACACCGAGAGCCTCATATGCTTTTGTGCACTGACCCATAAGCACGCATATAAGACCTTCTCTGTCCCCGCTGAAAAAGGCGAGAGGGTTATATCTCTGTTTTTTCAGATCTTTTTTCAGATCCACCGCCGCGTCCATTATGTACACAGCGCGCCCCAAGGAGTTGCCGAAAGTTCTCAGCCTGTCGCTGAGCGCGTCCGTCTGCCATATGAATATTTCGGCAAGCAGTGTGCCGAAAGCGTCTGCAGCACTGTCAGGTGAAGGATCGCCGCTTTTTTCGATTTCCGAAAGCCTTGAAAGGCAGTTTTCAATCGCACAGTACTGCCGCGGATACTTTGCGCTGAGGCGGACATATGACGCAGACATAATACCCGACGCCGCAAGGGACATAGGATTTCTGTCGTCCTCCCAGTCGTCTCTCATGTTCTTATATGACAGCATTATGTTCATATCAGCCGCGTAATCGATTATTTCATTAGAACTGACATTCTGCTTTTTTGCAGGATGCGGCATACAAAGCCTGCCGGAATTCTCAAAGCCCACACCGTACACGGAGGAAAGCAGCAGAGCGAGAAACGCCATATCGTAGTTCAGCGTCATCCTTGCAAAGGCGCCGTGTCTCTGAGACAGGGCGTGACAAAGCCCGCAGTATACACTGCGGTAAAGCTTCATATCTTCTTCGCTAAGAAGCGCCGAATCGGCAGAAACATAACCGAACACTGCCATACCTCCCCATTTTGATACCATATATTATCAGGGCAATGTTAACTGAACATCAACTAGGAGCGTGTTTACAAAAAATTAAAAATCGGCGCGGCACTTTCGGCGCCGCGCCTTATCTTTGATGAAAATACTAATTCATATTGGAGTAGTCTCCGCCGAAACTGCTTTCGCCGTATACCGAGGCCATAAACCTTGCAATATCAACATTGTCGCAGACGGTACTATTAAAGATTTCCGTACCGTAACCCATTGCGTACACGGGAACCTGCAGATCCGTATGCTTTCCGTTATTAGTTACCTCACCGGCGGCGCTGAGAGCGCCTGTCTCGTGGTCAGCGGTAACGATAAGCACCGTGCCGGGGCGGGAAGCACAGAAGGTAGCTGCATACTTTATAGCTTCGTCAAAACGGCTGACGAACATGGCTATATCGTTTTTAGTGTAGCCGGAGTCGTAGCTTGTATCGCACGCTTTGTCTATATATGCTTCCTCTATCATGGCAAAGAATCCGTCCGTGCCGGAGGATATTGTTGTAAGTGCAGTTTTTGTCTCGCTGAGCAGGTCATGCTCTCCGGGCATATCGCCTTTGAGATATGTGATGCTGCCGCTGTCTGTAAGCTCTTGCTGTGCAGCTGCTATCTCGTCTTTATTCTGTCTGCTTACATTGTGAACGGTGAATGCGGAAGGAGTCGCACCCGTAGTCGCCTCTGTGGACAGAACAGCAGTTGCAAGTCCTTTTTCCGCCGCAAGCTCACGGATATTTTTTACGCTGATACCCAAGCCGTTCATACCCAGCTTGCCGTTCTGCGTTTTCCATCCGGTAGCAAGAGCGGTAGCAGCTGCGGCACTGTCGGTAACGGCAGTGGAGAAATTGCCGTCGCTTCCAAGGTCTGTAATACTGAGAGTGGTACATTTTCCGGATGCAGGGAATTTAGCTGCGGTGAAGCCGTTATAATTATACGCCCATGAAGTGCTTTTCTTTACCCACAGATTGGTAAAGGTAATATGATTAGGTCCCATACCGTCACCTATCATAAGGATAACGCTGTCGGCGGAGGCGGGAGCATAATCGGATGCAGACGCCGTGCTGCTGACAGTATCAAGATCAATCTTTCCGTTTTCGTCAGCCGCACCGCAAAGAGCCGCAACGGCGCCGCCTATCATATAATCCTTGCCTTGAAGCACAAGTTTTTCTCCGCTGCGCATGAACATATACTGATTATTCTCAAGAGTCACATCCGCAGCACTTTCGCTTCTGGAGGTTGCTCCTATAAGTATTTCATGCTCGGTTTCAGCCGTACTGTCGTCGGCACTTGCAACGGTTATCCCGTAAGAATCGCTGAGCCGCTGACACAGTATTTCGGCAGCGTACAACTCATATTCGCTGGCATCTGCGGGATATATTACAGTGTAATCCGCAAGGGATATAGTGTTACCGTCTGAAAAGACAGGGGGAGTGTATGTGCCGCTGATGGCTTTTTTAAGCAGCAGCGAATCGGAGCCGTTAATTCTCCCGTCGCCGTTCATATCCGCAACTCTGTCGTCGTCGACGGTATAGGTGCCGGTTATAAGCTTTTTCAAAAGCAGAGCGTCGGAGCCGTTGATTCTACCGTCAAGGTTAATGTCACCGACCGTGCGGTCTGCCGCCGTTGCAGGTAACGACAGTATCAGGCAGAACACCGTGGCAATAGCCAGAACAACGCTTAAAAATCTGCGCATATACAGTACCGTCCTTTTATTATCTATACCTATAATAAAATATTTCCGCCGATTTGTCAATTATTTTGAAAGCTTTTGAAAAATTGTGAAAATTTTTCGCAAATTTTGTCACGGTGCTTGAATGAATTACATATTCGTTATATAATCAAATAAACTGGGCTCGCATAACGAAAGGAACGGAAATTTATGATTAAAACCTGCGTCAGCAGCTACGGCTTCGGTTGGTACAATAATGAAAGTCAGCTCGGCGTTCTCGGCGTTGTAGAAAAAGCGGCGCAAATGGGAATAGACGCCATGGAATTTACGGAAAGCGAATACACCACGCTTGAAAAAGCGCCTGAACTTCGGGCTAAATGCGAAGAGGTCGGTATTATTCCCGTTGCTTTCTGTGTCGGAGCAAATTTTTCAACCGGGGACTCCGCAAAGCTTAAGGACGAAATAAAAAGAGTACAGGGGCTTTGCGATGTTGCAAAAGCCATGGGCGTTTCAATGCTTCGCCACGATATTGCGTACGGTCCCATAGAACGCGGACGACCCACAAGCTATGAGCGCTCCATACCTCAGCTTGCCGCTGCTGTCACCGAAGTGACAAAATACGCGGAGCAGCTCGGTATCAGAACCATGACAGAAAATCACGGCTTTTTCTCTCAGGACGCCCTGCGCGTTGAAAAACTTGTCTGCACGGTTGATCACCCCAATTTCGGTGCTCTCGTTGACATCGGCAACTTCATGTGCGCCGATGAAGACCCGGTACACAGTGTGGGAATTATGGCTCCTTACGCTTTCCATGTTCACTGCAAGGACTTCTATTTCAGAAGCGGCATGGAAATTGACCCCGGCGAGGGGTGGCTTACCACAAGAGGCGGCAACAAACTGCGCGGTTGCACCCTGGGCTTCGGCAATGCAAAAGCCGCTCAAAGCATTGGCATACTCAAAAGAAGCGGCTACGACGGATATATGTCCGTGGAATACGAAGGCGGAGAGGATGCTCTCTGGGGCATACGAGTAAGCCTTGACAATCTTAAAAGATTTATTGAAATGGGATAAATATGAAAAAAGAAATAAATAATTCCGAACTGCCCTTTGTTGAGGAAATCTCTGAGACAAATAACGCAGCGCCCCGCAGCCGGAAAAAGAAGATAATTATTATTGTGTTTGCCGCCCTTCTTCTGCTTGGAGTCATAAGCGCCGTTATACTGTATGTGATACCAGCCGTATCCGACAGGATTGAAAGCACGCCCAAAGACACGGGAGACACTGCCGACACCGTGGGTATGTACGGAAGCCAGTCAAGCTATCTGCACTACCCCATAGATGACGAACTTGACCCTTTTTCCGTTGAGGAATATACACAGCTTGACCGCTCTGTGCATTATGTCAGAAACGGTGAGACAGTAGCTCTTACGGACGAAAACATAGACGAATACGGCAACGATGTAAAGTTTTTCGTTATGTACTTTTATTATGTCATAACCGGCGATTACGAAACCTATAATTCCCTGTTTACGGATGATTATTATAAGACAGCAGAGCCGTATTACAGCTTCACTCCGCAGATGGTATACGATATTGAAGCAGAGTATCTGGGAGAGAGCGACGGAAACGGGGGCACCGTATATAAATACGATGTAAGCTATAAAATATTTCGAAATAACGGTACCTTCCGCAACGACATCGGAAGCGACGCTTCAAAAACGCTGTATTATGAGCTTATAGATCAGGACGGAAAAATACTTATTGACAAAATCGACTATTACAGATGATACGAAAAACTCAGGGTATGTGCCCTGAGTTTTTATACTATTAT
>JBJDYY010000033.1:0-6027 GCA_051867715.1 Candidatus Avispirillum sp. | reverse complement strand
GCACAAGGGAGGCGAAAGAACCCCGCCGCATTTGCGGCTGTGGGGCAAATTTGCAAATGTCGGAAGTATCGGTGGGCTCTAAGACCCCCGCCGCTGGCAGCGGCTTTCAGCCTCAAGCATGCCACCGGCTTCGTCGGTGGTTTTGATTATTATACAAATCATGTTATATCCTGAAAAGCACTTGTAAACCGTCGGAAAATATGATAGCATAACTTAATAACCCACTCAATCAAGGAGGACAGAATGAAAAAGATTGTTTCAGCAATCCTTGCCCTGCTGATGCTTGCAGGGACGCTTACAGTCGGCATCGGCGCACAGACCTTTGTATATGACGAAACTTTTTCCATAGGCAACGCTGACGCTTCCGCCGACGGAAAAGCCAACGGTCAGGACGCCTATATGATAAAAAGCTATGTGGCGGGTAAGCCCTACGCCCTTGACAATATCTGCCTTGACGCGGCGGATATGAACGCCGACGGAACGGTCAATGCCACGGACGCTTACTACCTGAAGTGTCTGCTGGCAGGAAAAATGACCGTTTCCGATTTTGAAAACGGAAAACAGATATACCGTCTTACCGTCGGAAAAAACGATATTTCCGGGTATTCCATCGTGGTGCCCGAGGGCTATACAGAAAAGAAAAACGCCCACTATGCGGCGGAGATTCTGCAGCGCTACATACGCATTGCCACGGGATATGAGCCTCCCATACTGAACGACGGCACACTTCCCGAAAAAGCTATCGTAATCCACGATATTGACCGCAGTACGGAGCTGGGGCAGAGGCTGGGCACCGAGGGCTATATTTACGAAGTCACCGACGGCGTGCTGAATATTTACGGCACCTACCGCGGCAATATGTACGCGGTATATGAAATACTGGAAAACTATCTCGGCTTCCGTTTCTACGATGACGAATATACTTTCTCCTACAAGCACCGCACCGTGGATATTCCCGAGGGCACAAGCGTTGAGGTGCAGCCTAAGCTGAAGTTCAGATACTGCGGGCAAAATGTTACCCGCGGAAACCTAAACTACTATTTCCCCGCCCGTCAGAACGGAACGCAGATAAACGGTTACGCAGAGGAGAGATACGGCTATAAGTACGGTCCTCACGGTCCCAACGCCCATTCCTTTGCATACTACTGGCGTTACGGCACGGGAACCATGCCACCCGACGACGGCACTATGACGCTTGAGGAGCGCTATCAGGCAAAATTCGACTCCGGCGAAGTCAAAAACGACTACAGTTGGCAGCCATGCGCCTCCACCGATTCCGCTTACGATATACTGTTCACCGGAATGCTTGACAATCTGAGGAGACTTGAGAACTGGGGTATGGACTGCTACGCCTTTACCACCACCGAAAAGCACCTTGTGGAAGAAGGACAAAAATCCGTTTCCTTCTCGCTTAACGACAACGAAAAATACTGCCCCTGCCGTTTATGCAACCTTAAGGCAAACGGCAAAATGGATAAAAACACCGGAGAGTGGATCACTCCTCCCGAAGGATATTCCGGAGTATATGTGGATCTTGCAAACCGCGCCGCAAGGGACATTCAGGAGTATTACCCCGGTATGAGGGTACATACCATTCTGTACAACCATGACATTCCCACTACCGTAAAACCCGATAAGAATCTTATCGTGTTCTACTGCGGTCAGGGCTGCAACAACCACTATATCAACAGCGGCGAGTGCACAAATCTCGGTCAGCTCGGTAAGGAAAACAACATAAAAACCGCCGAGAGCCTTAAAGCATGGGGAGAACTGTGTAAAGAAACCGGCGCCGAAATGTGGTACTGGTACTACGGAGTCACCTACGCATATTATCTGGTCAGCCTGCCCTGCGTGTTCAACATCTACTACGACTATAAGTTTTTGTATGAAGAATGCAATGTCAGAGGCATCTACTATGAGGGCGGCGGACGCACCTATAACTTTGAAACCGTAAAGGCTTATATGTCCACCAAAATGGAGTGGGAGCCGGATATGTCATATGAACAGTACATCGCATATCTCAAAGAATATCTGTATATGTACTACGGCGACGGATATGAGAAAATATTCGAGTTTATCGATATGGAAAACACGGCGGGAGACCTGTGCGGTACCTGCTTCGTTTCCAACTTCGACCGCCCCGGAGATATGTTCTCCTACGCATACATCGACGAACACTACGAATATATGAGACAGCTTCTGTGCGACGCATTGGAGATGACCGGCAGAGAGGAATACAGGCAGCGTATCGAAATACTCATAATATGCTTCGATTTCCTCGGTCTGTCAAGCTCCTACGACCGTATGTATACATACGGCGACGAAGACTTGCGCGCCCTGTACGAGCAGAGGTATACAGACATGTATAACGGCATTAAGAATTACGGCTTGCAGGTGTTCTCAGACCCCTCCACATATTCCATGCCCGACGACATAGACTTCACCGTAAATCCCATGATACAGATATACGAGTTCGGCAGCAGACGCCCCGGCGTTACACCGTAAAGTTTGCATATCAGCAATTGAATATCAGCAAAACCCTCCTGCAAAATGCTTAGGGTTTCTAAGGACAGTTATCTAAACCTTAATAGGAATTTGGCACACAACTTCCCTGCTTGTTTATTATGGGAAAGACAATACTACCCGAAGAAGAGAAACAGCAAAACTCTTTTTCGGGTAGTAATTTTTTGTAGTGATATTCTTTGCTGCGCAAAGAGTGATATGATTGCCGACGGCAATCGTGATATTGAAACCTGCGGTTTCAGTGATATTTTATTCGCCATAAGCTGCCGAAGGCAATAACAATTGTCGAAAGACAAATAGCACTGCGAAGCAATATAACTCGCCGTAAGGCGAATAAAACTGAAGAGTGTCCTCGGGGACACTCTTCTAACGCGGGAGAGTGTTTTCATATACCGCAAAAACCCGCGCCCGCTCATACAGAGCGGGCGCGGGTTTTTGCTTCTTACGAAATTTATACTTCTCCGTGAGAGCAAAGCACGGCGCCGTCCTTAAGATACACTATGCCGTAGCTGCCCGTCGAAGCGCTGCCGGGATTGAACAGCACGACTCCGCCGTACAGTATCTCCGCCGGCGTATGAGTGTGCCCGTACAAAACCAGCTGTATATCTTTGGAGGACGCATATTCGGCAATTGTGGAAAGTCCCGATTTTACCCCGTATCGGTGCCCGTGACAGCACAGCACCCGCACTCCTTCAAGATCCAGAATTGTCTCCTCTAAAGCGTGAGCCGCCGATGACGCGTCAAAGGTAATGCCGTCACAGTTGCCCCGCACGCATACAACGGTTTTTTCGCATCCCGTAAAAGCACGGCTCACATCCCGCAGACCGTCACCCAGAAATACTATCATATCCGCGTCGGGGTGAGTCTCATATGCCTTTTCAAGCATACCCACCCTGCCGTGTGAGTCGGACAGTACCAAAAGCTTCATAAAAATATCCCTCCGTTCCGATCCATTCCGAAAAATCGCAGACAAAACAATTAACACATTTTACTCCCCGTCATATACTGAAAACAGAAACTAAAAGGGGGAAAACCGATGAAAATAGACAAAAAAGCCGTAGATATGCTGTCCTCCCTGCCCGACGATTCCCTGTGGCGGGTCATTTGCTCGCTTGGAGCTTCCTCGGGACTTGACCTGTCGGGGGTAAGCGTAACGCCGGAGCAGCTTAACAAAGTGCGCCTTGCTCTGGGAAGCCTCACCGACGAGGACATTTCCCACGCCGTGGAAATCCTTGACAAATTCAACGGCAAAAACGCAGGTGGCGGCAATGGCTGACACAGATAATCTGTCGGGGATAGGCGACGCACTGCGCTCCGTTATGTCAAGTCCGGAGTTCGGCGAAATTCTTTCCGCCGTCGCCGCAGGCGCAGGTGTCAAGGCTGACTCCGCCCCGGCGGAGAGAAACAGCCAAGGCGGCAGCGATACGGCGTATCAAAGCGAAGAACGCACAGGTGAAGCAAATACGGAAGAACCGCTCCAAGGAGACCGTGGCAGAGACGGCTATGCGGCATCACAGCCGGCACAGCCGACACAAAGCGTGCCGGTTGCCACGTCTTCAGGCGCTCAGAACAGCGCAGCAGGTTCCTTTAATATTCCGCCGGAGCTTATGAGCAAGCTGCCGCAGATGATTTCCGCTTTGTCCGGCATGGGTCTTGACCCCGCAAAGCTTATGAGCGCCGCCTCCTCATTCGGCGGCGCAACCTCCCATCAGCAAAGAGAGAATGCCGAAGCAGGCTTTGCAGGCGCCAAAGGGCGGCACAACGAAAAACAGCGCAAAGCGCTGCTGAACTCTCTCAGACCGTATCTCAATGAAAAGCGCCGCGGCATCGTCGACAATATGTTAAAGCTTGAAGGGCTTACCGGATTGCTTGAAACCGTAATAGCGCAGAACAGCGGGGGCAATCCCCCGAAAAGTCCGTGAAAAGGAGCGCCGAAATGTATTCAAGAAACAAGGGTATAACAGACCGTCTTGACCCGGGGGATATGATGGAGCCCAGCGTCATACTGACGCCGCCGCCCGGTTACGACGGCAGCAGATTCAAAACAAGAAGCGACGGGCGCGACGACGCCTTTCCCATGTACGGCGACAACCTGCCCTCACCGCAGGCTTCCTCTGCGAAGCGTCAGCGGCACAGATACTATTCTAACAGCCGCAAATGCGGCGACGGCACGTCCGATGATATGTCAGACAGCGGAGATTGCGAAAATCAAAATTCCGACGGCGGGTTTTCGCATTGCCGCACAGAGAGAAGGCAAGGCTTCTTCTGTCCGCCTAAAAGAGACAGCAAGCGTGACTGCTGCGAAGACTCCGACCGCGGCGGCTGCTTTGACCGCGACCGCGATTGCTGCGATAAATCCGAGCGTGACTGCTGCTTCGATCGCGACCGGGACTGTTGCGATAAGTCCGACCGGGATTGCTGCTTCGACCGTGACCGCGACTGTTGCGATAAATCCGAGCGTGACTGCTGCTTTGACCGTGACCGGGACTGTTGCGATAAGTCCGAGCGCGGCTGCGGGCACGAATGCGATTTTGACCGAGACCGGGACTGCTGCGACCCCCATAAGGGAAAACATCCGCCCCACCGTGAGGAATGTCCCTCTCCCCTGTCAGCGCTTATAAAAAGCATCGGCAAGGAAGAACTTATGATAATCGCGCTTATGCTTATTCTCGCGGGCGAAAAAGGACAGACGGATATGGACACCGTGCTTATACTGGCACTGCTTCTGTGC
Source organism: Candidatus Avispirillum sp. (assembly GCA_051867715.1). Taxonomy (GTDB): domain Bacteria; phylum Bacillota; class Clostridia; order Oscillospirales; family CAG-272; genus Avispirillum. The sequence continues at coordinate 773 of JBJDYY010000033.1, read as the reverse complement.
GCAGGGTGAGTAATGTGCGGTACCGAACCTGTAAAGCGCGCCCACCTGCGGTGGGCGCCTTCCGTCTTTATTCACATACGCCGTCACTTACCGTACGCCGATTTGCATACCATTCACCGTACCGTCCCGTCCGGCGTCCTATGGGGCGTCCCGTACAGCGTCCTGTTCGGCGCGCTACGTCCCGTCCCGCAGCCCGACCTTTACTTTTAACCGCATCGCATACTCAGACCCGAGCCCTTAATTTTACCGCTCCCCGTCCGAATCGGAAAGCCTATCAAAGGCGGTGAGAGTTTCATTAAGGAGCGAGTCATATATTCTGAACTGATCCCTGCTTTTGAAATCAACCCCGGCAGAGCTCTTTTCGGCAAATGTCAAAATTAAAGTTACGCAGTGAGCGCAGTCGGATACAGACACATCAAGACTGCATCCCGAACAGCCGGCTATGTATTCGCAGACGGCAAGATAAACCGAAACGGAGGGCACCTCCTCCATAATGGCGTCGATACCGCCGGAAACTGCGGTAAGCCGCGTAGTATCCGTAGAAATACGCAGCTCTCCCTCGCCGCCGTATCTGCAAAGCCGCACATGGATATTGCCCGAGTGCGAAAGATCGTTGGCAACATACAGAAGCGCGGCAAGCATTTTCATAAAATTCGGCAGCCCAACCGACACGGGAAAGCAGGCATACTCCGACATTTCCCCGTTTTCGTCAATATCAACTGAGCAGTCAATATTGCGGCTTTGGCTGATAATATCATTGATACATTTTTCGG
>JBJDYY010000032.1:0-6123 GCA_051867715.1 Candidatus Avispirillum sp. | reverse complement strand
CCGGTCGGGGTGGCTCGGAGGGGCTGCTGACGGGACAGCAGTCCCTTCGAATATTCCTCTCTTCACTTCTATCAGCTAATAATCAAGTCTGAATTCAATTCCGATAATGTTAAAAGTAAAGCGCACCTTTCAGCGCGCTTTGAAAATACTTCTTTTCCCTATTCTATTTAAGTTTTTCGGGGTCTCGGGGTGCTTTTCTCCAAAAAGCACCCTGAGCGGGGTGAGGGTCTCCGTCCCGACGGAGTCCCGGGCAGCGCCCCGCATATGACAAGCGGGTTGTCCCGACGGAGCCCCGGGCAGAGCCCCTGCGGAGCCGGAACCCGTCCGTTTCTATTGCTGCTGATCCTCGTTTGCTCTCAAAACGCCCATAAGGGTAAGCCGGACAGTGCTTGTAATATACTCAATGACCGTCTCTCTGTCCCTGTGCTCTCTTCTCTTTATCCAGTCAATAAGGAGCCCCGTAATGCCCTCCACATAAAAGCTGCACAGAAATTCTTTGTAATCAGCGTCAAGCTCCATTCCGGCGATATGCTCCGCCTGCTCGATAACAGGCATAAACACCTCGGAAAAATCGGCGCAGAAAAATCGCTTAAGCCCTTCCTGCCCTATGGAATCGTACGCGCAGTTAAGTATGTAGTTGTTTTCCTCCACATAATTCATAACGAAAGTGATAGCTTCCTCATAGTCCACCAGCAAGTCGAAATTGCGCACAACCTCCACCGCCTCCTGCTCGAAGGTCCACTTCAGCAGAGCGTATATATCTTCAAAATGATAGTAAAAGGTCTTGCGGTTGACCCCGCACGCCTGTATCAGCTCGCTTACCGTAATTTTCTGCATGGGCTTCTTTTTCATAGCCGCCTTCAGCGCGTCGGACAGCGCTTTTTTCGTCCGGTACGATGCTTCCGTATGCTTCATAAACACTTCCTCCCGTATAATATTTATTATACACCTGTCCGATATTTTTTCAACGGACAATACGGGACAACTGTGTAATAATTTATTTGCCCGTCAAATGACCCCCAAATGTCCGATTTTTACCCACAGACCTCTCATTTGTCCGTTTTATTTTGCCGGAAAGCGTTGTATGCTGATATACAGCGTTTGAAAGGAGATTTGAAGAGAACAGTATGTCTGAATTGCAATATTCCATCGTAATGCAAACTCCGCTTGGGAAAAAGTACGGCACTCTTTTAGCGTCTGTCACCGGAAGCTGCGTGCGCGGCTGGCTTGAGGTGCTTGCACACAGAGAACCCTTTGAGGGAAAGATAGACAAAGCGGGGAACTGCAGAATAACGGGAAAACTGACAACGCTTCTGCGAACAGTAACCTTTACGGCAACGGGAAAGCTTACCGCTGCAGCCGCAAACCTTCGTCTTCAGGGCGAGAGAAATATTTTTGAGCTGACCGGAATTCCCTGCCCCAAAGGAGGAGAAACAGATAAATGCGAAAATTCTATACTTGGGTAGTAAATAATCCGAAAAAAATATTGGTGCTTTTCGCTGTTCTCGCACTTTGCGGCGCCGTTCTTCAGAATCTGGTGGAGGTCAATTACGATATGACCGACTATCTGCCGGAGGATACGGACTCCACCGTGTCCCTGAATGTGATGGACGAAGAATTTGAAGGCGGTATTCCCAACGCCCGCGTGGCAGTAAGAAACGTGTCCGTAGCAGAGGCGCTGGAATATAAGGAAAAGCTTGAAAACTGCGAGGGCGTTACCGGAGTGCTTTGGCTTGACGATTCGGTCAATATATACGCACCTCTGGAATTTGCCGATACCGACACCGTAGAAACATATTACAAGGATAACACCGCCCTGTTCACCGTAACGGTGGATGAAAGCGATGCGGTGGCAACCGTAGACCGTATCCGTGAAATCATAGGCGAGGACAATGCCATGACGGGAGACGCCGTCTCCAAAGCCGTGGCAACCACAGGCACTGTGGACGAAATCAGAGTGATTACGGTGTTTGCCGTCCTGTTTGTGCTGGTAGTGCTCTTTGTGACCACCACCTCCTGGACGGAGCCTCTTGTAATAATGCTGGGTCTGGGCGTCGCCATAATGATAAATAACGGCTCAAACCTTATTTTCGGAGAAATATCCTTTGTAACCAACGCCGCAGGCGCAATTCTGCAGCTTGCCGTGTCCCTTGACTATTCCGTATTCCTGCTGCACAGATATGAGGAGTGCCTCAGGCAAAATCCGGACAGAAAAGGCGCCATGGTGGACGCGCTTTCAAAATCAGCCTCCTCTATCGCTTCCAGCGGACTTACCACTGTTATCGGCTTTCTTGCTTTGATGTTTATGCGCTTCGGTATAGGACCCGATTTGGGAATGGCGCTGGCAAAGGGCGTTGCTATCAGCCTTGTGACGGTATTTGTCTTTATGCCGGTGCTGATAATCAGCGTCTATCCCCTTATAAGCAAAACCCGGCACAGAAAGTTTATGCCCGAATTCAAAGGCTTCGGAAAGCTGGTACGCCGTATAATGATTCCCATGGCGCTGGTGTTCGTTATAGTTGCGGTGCCTTCGTTTATGGCATCAAATTCCAATTCCTATTACTACGGCTCTTCTAAAATATACGGTGCTGACACACAGTACGGACAGGATACGGTCGCTATTGAAAACACCTTCGGAAAAAGCGATACATATGTGCTTATGGTACCGAGCGGAGACATTGAGGCGGAGCAGGCTTTGTCGGAAAAGCTGCACGGTATCCCTCAGGTAACGGATATTATTTCCTATGTGGACACCGTCGGGGCGGAAATACCGAAGGAATATCTTGACGAAGATACCCTGTCGCAGCTTGTGTCGGAGAACTATACCCGCTTTGTGCTGTCGGTGGAGGCCGACTACGAGGGGGAAGAAACTTTTGATCTTGTGGAAACCGTCCGCGCTGCGGCAGACGAATTCTATAAAGATTCCTATTACCTTGCCGGAAAAGGCGTTTCCACTTACGACCTTATGGATACGATCACGGCGGATACCCTGAAAGTCAATCTTATCGCCATAGGCGCCGTGTTTGTAATACTGCTGCTGACCATGAAATCCCTGTCGCTTCCGGTTATTCTGGTTTTTGCCATCGAGGCGGCAATCTGGATAAACATAGGCATTCCGTATTTCACGGATTCCCATGTGCAGTATATAGCGTACCTTATCATTTCTTCAATTCAGCTGGGCGCAACGGTGGACTATGCCATTCTGTTCACCGACCGGTATCTTGAAAACAGACAGACTATGACAAAGCGGCAGGCGATAGAAAAAACCGTCTCCGCGGTTACGGTATCAATACTTACCTCGGGAACGGTGCTGTCCGTGGTGGGATTTTTGCTCAGCTATCTTTCCACTCACGGAATACTGTCTCAGCTGGGACTGTTTCTCGGACGTGGCACATTGCTGTCCATGACAAGCGTGTTCTTTGTATTGCCGGGACTGTTGTACCTGTTTGACCCGCTGATACGGAAAACAACTCTGAAGCTTCATTTCTACAACCCCGGAAAGGAGAATAAACAATGAAAATCGCAAAAAGAATACTGCCGGTCCTTCTGTCCTGCGCAATGCTTGCGGCAATGACAGTACCCGCAGTTTCCCTGGGAACGCCCTCCGAAAAGGAGGAGGTCATATATATAAACCTTGACGCGGGCGGAGAAATTCGCGATATGTACGCGGTAAATATATTCTCCGGCGGGAATATTACGGATTACGGAGACTATACCTATGTGGAAATGCTGAATACCACGGACAAAATATCTCAAAACGGAGATCTTGTCACCTTTTCCTCCGACGCCGACAGAGTATATTACAAGGGAAAGCTGGAAAACACCCCTATCCCGTGGGATATTTCCATCCGGTATTTTCTGGACGGAGCAGAGAAGAGCGCCGATGAAATTGCAGGCAAAAGCGGAAAGCTTGAGATAAAATTCAAGGTCACAAAAAACAAATCCTGCACCGGGGTTTTCTTTGACACTTACGCCTTGCAGGCATCTTTCACCCTTGACACGGAGAAGTGCAAAAATATCGTTGCCGGCGACGCCACAGTTGCAAATGTGGGAAGAAAAAAGCAGCTTTCCTACACCATGCTTCCGGGAGAGGGCATCGACACCGTTATATATGCCGATGTTACCGATTTTGAAATGGCGGCTGTGTCCATTAACGGTCTCCCTCTTTCCATGAGTCTTGAGGTGGACGACTCGGAGCTTACGGAGCAAATAAGCAAGCTCACCGACGCGGTCAATAAGCTTGACGACGGCGCGGGAGAGCTGAAGGACGGCGCAAGGGAGCTTAGTGACGCCTGCGAAACGGAGCTTTCCGCCGGTGCAGACAGCCTTGCGGAGGGAGCCGAAAAGCTCACCGCGGGCGCGGCGGCTCTGTGCGAGGGCAGCGAGGCGCTCTCCGGCGGCACCGGAAAACTTAAGGACGGAGCGGCGGCTCTCAGCGACGGCGCCGCCTCCCTGAACAGCGGCATTGAGCTTATAGGCAGCGGGCTTGCGGAGCTTAACGGTAAATCCTCCGATCTAACCGGAGGCTCCGCCGAAATCAAAAAGGCTCTTATCGCTATACAGAAAGAGCTTGACGCAGTAAGTGCTTCCACCAAGGAAATCGACGATCTTGTTTCAGGCTCGTCGCAAATCAAGGAAGGTATTGACACTCTGTCCGACAGCGTAGCGAAACTTTCGGAAAATGTAAGCTTCAATGTATACAAAAACGCAATGAAGCAGAACGGGCTGGACATTGACGGGCTGCAAAAAGCCAATTCCGATACGGCGGCTTCTCTTGAAAGTCAGATTTCCGACATAAACACGCAGATCTCCGAGCTTAATTCCCGGCTTGCCGAAATAAATCAGAATATCGCTTATCTTGAACAGACCGGCGGCGACGAGGTGCAGATTGAACAGCTGAAAGACAGCGCGCAGCAGATAAACGGTTATATCGGACAGCTGCAGGCGAGCGCACAGCAGCTTGAAGGCATTAAAACGCTGATCGAGGGTAACAGCGCGGCAATAAGCGGCATGGACGCTTATCTTACGGGTATAAACAACAGCATAGTACAGCTTTGCGCGGGTGTCAAAGAGCTTCAGGATAATTACGCATTGATCGACGCCGGGATCAACTCTCTTGCGGCACAGGTAAAGGAGCTTACGGTCAAAATGTCAGAGCTGAAAGCGGCGATCTCTACACTTGTTACGGAGTACGTAAAGCTTGACTCGGGCATTAACGAATATACAAGCGGCGTGGCGCAGATTGTAGCGGGATATTACGGGCTTCAAAGCGGTGCCGTGACTTTGTTGTCCGGCAGCGGCGAGCTTCGGGACGGGACCGCGGAGCTTTACGGCAAAGCAGGGGAGCTTGCATACGGCATGGCTGACTTTTACGGCGCTGCGGAGAAAATGCAAAGCGGCGCGGGCAGTCTGGCAGACGGCGCCGACCGGCTTTCGGACGCAGTTGCCGAGCTTTACAAGGGAGCATCGGAGCTTAAAGACGGCAGTGCCGAAATGCGCAGCAAAACAAGCGGTATGGACGGCAAAATTACCGAAAAAATCGACGAAATGATAGACGGTATTACAGGCGGCGACGCTGAGGTTTCCTCTTTTGTCAGCGAAAAGAATACAGAGGTCGACTCTGTGCAGTTTGTTATTCAAACCGAAAAGATCGAAGTTCCCGAGACCGATACGGAAGCCGAAGCTGTGGAGGAACACCTGACATTCTGGCAGAAAATCCTCCGCCTTTTCGGATGGTATTAAAGATATTTCGCGGGGAGCGGGATTGCGGGGACCCGTAGGGGTTATGACGGGGCTCTGCCCGGGGCTCCGTCGGGACAACCCGCTTGTCATTTGCGGGGCGCTGCCCCGCCCCCGCTCGGGGTGCTTTTTAGAGAAAAGCACCCCGAGACCCCGAAAAACTTAAATAGGATAAGGGAAAATAGTATTTTCAAAGCGCGCCGAAATGCGCGCTTATTTTTTGCATTATAGAAATTGAATTCAGACTTGATTGTTTGCTGACAAAAGTGGAGAGAGAAATATTCGAAGGGACTGCTGTCCCGTCAGCAGCCCCTCCGAGCCACCCCGCACGGCTAAAGAGAGGGGAGACGATGTATCTTCTCCCCTCTCTTTAGAATCTCTCCC